>JAHEIK010000252.1 GCA_024639415.1 Planctomycetota bacterium | reverse complement strand
CGTGACGAGCAACGACGAGAAGAACCTGCTCGTGTCGCTGCTCGCGAAGAGTCTCGGTGTCGAGCGGATCATCACGCGCGCCGACCATCTGTCCAACGAGCGACTGTTCGAGAAGGTCGGCATCGACGTCGTGCGTTCCGCACGCGGGGCCGCCGTGCGCTCGGTGCTGCGCATGGTCGACGTGGCTCGCGCCGAGTTGCTGGCCGAGTTGGAGCACGGCGACGCGGAGGTCCTCGAACTGGTGATGCCCGACGATCTACCGACCGTGCCTCTCATCAACATGAAGGCTGCGCTCTTCGGCATCATCGGCGCCATCCTGCGCCGCGGCCGCGTGATCATTCCGCGCGGCGACGACCACGTGGAGGCGGGCGACCACATCCTTGTGTTCTGCATGCGCGAGCAGGAGGCCGACGTCCGCGAGTTCTTCCTCAACCGCCTGCGTGACCTCGTACCGGTGGAGCCCGAGTAGGTGCGCCTCTCCCTCGTCTTTGGCGTGATCGGCCACCTGATCCTGCTGTTCGCGCCGGCCTTCCTGCCGCCGCTTGGGCTTGCGTTCTTCCAGGGGCACTACGATGTAGCGGGTCACTTCGCCATCGCCCTCGCCGTGACCGCCGGGCTGGGATGGGCCCTGAGTCGGCTGTTTCCGCGCTCGCCGCTGCTCTGGCGGGCCGAGGCGATGGCCATCGTCGCGGGCACCTGGCTCGTCGTCGGCATCCTCTGCGCCGTGCCCTACGTGTTCGCCGGCCTGCGTCCGGTAGACGCCGTCTTCGAGTCCATCTCGGGGCTCACGACGACAGGCGCGACCATCCTGACGGACTTCTCGCAGTACGACGACGCGTTCTTCCTCTGGCGGGCGATGACGCAGTGGTTCGGCGGGCTCGGCGTGATCGCGCTGTTCGTCGTCATCCTGCCCAGGCTCGGCATCGCTGGACGGCAGTTGTTCTTTGCCGAGGCGTCGATCTCGACGAGCGAGGGCATCAGTCCCCAGATCCGGGACGCGGCGCGCAAGCTGTGGCTGCTCTACACGGGCCTGACGGCGGCGTTGGCCATCCTGCTGATGATCGTGGGCTTCGATCTCTACGACGGCATCGTGCACGCGCTCACGACCATGTCCGCGGGAGGCTTCTCGCCGAACGACCGCTCCATCGAGGGGTTCGGGAACGCACGAGCCGAGTGGATCTTCGTCGTGTTCATGGTGCTCTCCGGAACGAGCTTCCCACTGCAGTGGCGATTCTTCTCGGGGCGCCTGGGCGCCTTCTTCCGCGACGGTGAGTTCGTCGTCTACCTGCTCTTCATGGCTGCCGCGTCGGTCGCGTTGGGCATGCTGCTGACCGGCGGCTTCCCCACGCTCGAGAGCCTGCGGCAGGGCTCGTTCCAGGTGACCAGCCTCACGTCGTCGACGGGCTACGCCAGCGTCGACTACGAGGCGGAGTGGAACTTCGCCGCGAAGGCGATTCTCGTCCTCGTCATGTTGGTGGGGGGCTGCGCCGGGTCGGCGTGCGGCGGCCCGAAGGTGATCCGCTACATCCTCACATTGAAGTTCCTGCGTCGCGAGATGACCCAGGTGCTGCATCCGACGGCCGTGATCCCACTGCGCTATCGGGGACGCAAGGTCAGCAACCCGATCATCCGCGCCGTCGTGACGCTGGTGATCCTGTACTTCGCCGGCTACGTGGGGGTGGGGCTGCTACTGGTGATCGTCGAGCCGAACCTCGACCTCACCACCGGCATGTCCGCCAGCCTGGCGTGTTTCGGCAACATCGGGCCGGCGTTCGGCCCCGCGGGTCCGATGGGCAGTTACGCCGGCTTCAGCGTGGCCGGGAAACTGTTGCTCACCTTCAGCATGTGGCTGGGCCGCCTCGAGATCGTGACCATCTTCGCGCTCCTGCACCCGCACGTCTGGCGCTACACGCGCCTCGGAATGGGCAGATCCGGCAGCCTTTCGCCAACGGAGCGTGCTGAGGGGTGACCGGCGCACGTACAATCGTGCCCGCTCGAGTGGCCGCGCCTGGAGAAGTCTGATGACCCGACGATCCGCACGTATCACGGCCCTCGCTGTCGGGCTCGTCGCGGTCCTCTTCGTGGTCATGGCGCGCGCGGACGTGCCCGTGGCCGAAGCCGCGCGCAAGTGGCGCGACCTCAACGGGCGCATGGCGCCTGAGCTCACCTTCACCGATACGGCGCTCGGGCTGCAGTCCGGCACCCGCCTGTCGTCGTTCCGGACACGTGAAGCGGTCCTGCTTGTCTTCTGGCTGCGCGACTGCAAACACTGCAAGCGCGAGCTGCCCAAGGTCCAGCGCCTGCACGACATGTATGCCCGCTCGGGTTTGCAGGTCATCTCGATCTGCCACGGCTTCCCGCTGTCCCAGGTCACGCCGACGATGGCCGAACGCGGCTGGACCTTCCCCGTCGTCCGGGACGAGAAGGGCAAGATGGCGATGCTCTACGGCGGCGGACGACGCCCGGGCTTCTACCTGGTCGGCATCGACGGCCGTGTGAAGGCGAGCAACTCCCTCTCCGAGCCGGTCATCCGCACCGAGTTGGGACGCTGGCGTCTGGCAGAGCTGGGGACCGTGCCCAGCGAGCTGAAGGAGGCCCGGGAGCGGGTCTACCGCGGCGATTACGGGGCGGCCCTGCGCAGCGCCGAAGCCGTCGGCCGCCAGACCGGTGCGAGTGCGGCGGTGCGTGCGGCCGTCGCGCGGCTGGCGACCATCGCCGGGCGCAAGCTCCAGAACCGGGTCGACCGGGCCGAGGACTGGCACAAGCAGGGCCTGACGGCGCGCGCCCAGCAGGAGTACAAGGGCATCGTCGCGACGTTCAAGGGCACGTCCCTCGAGACACGCGCCAAGGCACTCGCCCAGAACTACGCCACGCGCAGCGGCGCGCGCTAGGGCGTGTACGCAAAGCCCTTCGGCCGCGCCCGTCGATCCTCTCGCTACACCGGCCCCAACTCGGATTCGCGTCCTCATAGGGCAGGAGCCCGCCTCCGGCGCGAATCCTCGTCGTGACTCCGGCTCGCGTCGGGCTCACCGGGCTCGCCACGGAGCGGTTTCGTGCACAGCCGAGTCGCCGTTTCGTGCACAGCCGAGTTGCGGTTGCGAGCGCAGCGGCGCTCGTGCCCCGGCGGGCTGCGCGCGGCGCACTGCCTTCGTGACAGACACGTGACGGCAGAGGTCCGGAGGTCTATTCCAAGGCCTCTGGAGGACCCAGCGGCCTTCATCGATCCCCTTTCGCCCTAGGGGACAGAAGATGGGCGGTGGTACGCTTCCCCGCAGTTCGAGGGAGGAGTGCCTGATGGCTCGTCAGACGTCCTGGATCGCCGTGTGTCTCTGCGTCGCCCTGCTCGGCGGCGTGCTTGTCGGTTGTAGCGGAACCCGCACCGGCGGCGCTTGTGCGCCCGCCTGCGAGCCCGTCGAGACCGCTTGTGCCCCGGCCAGCGCGCCGGAACCTGCGGGCGAGCGCCCGCCGACCGCCAAGGCCGGTGAGGCCTGGTGCCGCGTGTGGGTGCCGCCGGTCAACGAGCTGCGCGAGCGTCGCGTCCTCGTGCGTCCCGCCGGAAAGCGCAGCATCCGCGTTCCCGCGGAGTACGGCACGCGCCCCAAGCTCGTCTGCGTTGCGCCGGCGAAGCTCAAGGAGAGCGTCAAGCCCGGCGTGTGGGCCCACGAGAAGGAAGACGTGCTCGTCCGCGAGGGGCGCACCGTCTACCGTCGCGTGAAGTGCGGGAATGACCCGTGCGGTGAGTGCTACAAGCTCGAGAAGTGCCCGCCGGAGTTCGACGAGCGCTGCAAGGCAGTGTGCGTCACGCCGCCCAAGAAGTGCGTCGAGTACACCCCTGCGCAGTACAAGATGGTCGAAGAGCGCTTCGAGCTCCGTCCGGCCTACTGCCGCACGGAATGCACGCCCGCCGAGTACGAGATTCGCACCGAGACCGTATGCGTGAGCCCCGGCCGCTGGGAGTGGCGCCGCAACGACACCTGTGAGGTTCCCGAGCCGGAGCCGGAGCTGACGCTGCCCGCGCTCGAGGTCGAGATGATCGACAGCAGCGAGAGCGGTCAGCCGCAGGGCGTGTTCTCGGTCGGCGAGATCGTGCGCTACGACTTGGTCGTGCGTAGCGACGTCGGCAGCGAGGCGTTCCCGACGCTGAAGGTGCACTTCTCCCTGCCCGAGCATCTCGAGTTCGTCTCGGGTGGCGGCAAGGGCGTCACCGTGACCGGCAGCGGCACGACTGCCGACAGCACGACCTTCAAGCTCAGCCTAGAGCAGGAGATGCGCATGCACTTCCTCGCTCGCGTGCTGACCGTGCCCCCGACGTCCCTGATCCAGGCAACCGCGTCCGTCCAGATGGAGGACGGCGAGGAGCTGGCTCGCGAGACGGAGAGCACGACGCTCAAGGGCGGTCAGTAGCAGCAGCCCCCCGACCACCGAGGTCTGCTCCATGTGGGCGCGTACGGCTTGCCGTGCGCGCCCTCGTCAATTGGGTCGTGGCGCCCCGTCCTGCGCCCCGGCCCGGGAAATCGGCCGTTCCGGCGGGAACGCCGCGGACGGCGCTTCGGAGGACCCACCAAGCTTGCGACCGCCGGATGGGGCGCCTACCTTGTTGCACAACCTGAACGTGCGACGAGAAAAGCGAACATCCACTCCGACGCCGGAGCGGGCGCTGGAACTCTAAGCACCTGATTTCACGAAGGTTATGGCAATATCGGGGCGGGTGGAGCGTCTGGCATCCGGCATGCTCTTGCGTTTGCCGCGTTGCGGTCCGACCAGGGCCGTTGGTATCCGTTCGTACTCCCCGATCTTCGGAGTGAGACAATGTTCAAGCGTCTTGTGATTCTGGCCCTGTTCGTGGCCCTGACGGCCCTCCTGGGCTCGGGCAGTGACCCGGTCTTCGCCGCCGAGGGCAACCTCGATTGGCTGACGGACGGCACCATCCAAGGGGATGCCTGGCAGGGCCTGCCCGACAACCAGGACCGGACCGCCAAGTTCGTCGTCCTGGACGGTGCGGCCAACAATGGCCTCGGTGACTTCGCGGCGCTCGGGCAGCAGACCACGCTGACCCTGACGTTCGACCGCTCGCCCGAGGATGGTTGCGTACGCGTGGCGCTCTTCGATCCCAACTCGATCGGACGCTGGGACCAGCGTGTCGACATGCAGTTGGTCGACAAGGCGCCGGATGTCGTCTACGAGGTCTTCCCTCCGACGAACGCAGCCGGCGTCTGTACCGAACAGCTGCTGCTGGACGGCATCCGCGGCAACGAGCCGGCTCCGATCCTGGTCACCTCCGCCTACAAGAACTACAACAAGCTCAACGCCACGGATAACGACCTGGTCGTCGACGACGACATCTGGGTCAGCTTGTTCGACATGACCACCGCCCAGGCCGAGGCCCAAGGCCTGAAGCTCTCCGACGGCCGCTTCCGCCTGGTCTTCCGCGCGACCCTGCGTCCCGCACCCCGCAACATCACCTTCGGCCAGGATCACGACCCCCTCACGGTCGGCCGCGACATCGCCTCGTTCAAGGGCCGTGAGCGCGCCGCCTACAAGATCGCCTTCAACGGCACGTACCTCGTCCCCGTCGGCGGCGTCCTCGGCTTCGCCGGTGGCGTGATCGACGAGCGCGTCCGCTGCGCCGGTGCGCCGAGCGTCGGCTGCGCCGAGACGGACGACGACACCAACGCGACGACCGGCAACCCGGATCCGGTTCGCGTCGTGGATCCCACGCTCGCCTTCGACGACAAGGATGACGGCGAGACGTACTTCTACGACGGTCTCTTCAACTTCCACATCCACGGCACCCAGGCATGCAAGGGTGACATCGACTTCCTCGACGCCGACGCCGACTGGGTCGACGTCGACGCGCTGACCGCCAGCGACTTCGTCGACGCCAACGGCGACCCTGTGGCCGTCAAGTCCGACGCGCACTTCCTGACCGGCGCGAAGCTGACCGGCATCCCGCCGGAGAACGTGCACCGCTACATCCGCCCGAACGACCTGCTCTGTGAGGGCAAGCGCGACATCGGCGGCGTGGGCGACTGCAACGACAGCAACCGCCTCGTGGG
>JAHEIK010000014.1 GCA_024639415.1 Planctomycetota bacterium | reverse complement strand
TCCCAGAGGCCGAGCCAGGCGGCCCACAAGCTGCCGGCCACCCGGTCCACGTGCTTGGCCAAGCCGACGTTCACGACACACTCTCCACGGCCGTGGAGGCTCGCACGCGCGGTGCCAGGCGCCCTTGGGGCAGGACGAGGTTCAGCTCGGCGTGGCAGTTCCACAGGCAGGCCGTGCACGACGCGAGCTGCTCGCGCACAGCGGCGTACTCGGGGGAGCGCCAGAGGGGCGCCAGGGGCAGCCGCCCCGCGGGCTCTTTGCGCTCCATCAGGGGGAAGCAGGGATACACGTCGCCGTAGCAGTCCACGACGACGCTGGCGTACGGGGCGTAGCAGTAGAGCGGTGACGGCTCTCCGCGAAAGGCGCGCGGCAGCAGGTCGAGGTACCCCGTGCTGTTGTCCACCAGTCCCTCGGCGTGCAGCCGCTCGAGGTCGGCCAGAGCAGCAACGATGTGGTCGGCGTCGGGCGCCGCCTCGCCTTGACCGAAGTCGTGCACGGGGATCACGCCGACGCGGTCGGCTCCGGCTGCGACCGCGGTGCGGACCACGTCGCCTGCCTTGTGCACGTTGTGGGAGGTGAGCACCGTCACGGCGGTCAGGTGCGGCGTGCGCCGTGCACCGCGGGCTTCACGCAGGGCACCGAGAGCTTCCACCACGGTGTCGAACGAACCGCGTCGATTGCGCGCCTCGTCGTGCACTTCGGCCGTCGGGCCGTCCAGGGACACGTTGATCGAACGCACGCCTGTGGCGAGCAGATCCTCTGCGCGCTCCGCGACACGCAGGCCGTCTGTGTTCAGGTGCGCGTGGAGGCCCAGGCGCGACGCGTACGAGAGCAGCTCGAAGATGTCGTCTCGGAGCATCGGCTCGCCGCCCGTGAAGCCGACGCCGGCGGTCCCGATCGCCTTCATGTCGCGCAACACGGCGCGCAGGGCGTCGGTGTCGAGTTCCTTGTCACCGGCGCGGCGACGAGCTGCGGCGCGCGCAGGCAGGTCGCACACGCGGCAGCGCAAGTCGCAGCGGTAGGTGACGAGCAGCGTACCGAGCGCCGGTCCCGCGAGGGGTCGCCCGCGGCGCGGGCCCAGCGCGGTACCGATCCAGCGCAAGCCGTGCTGCAGCAAGCTGGCTACGTCCCCGCGCAGAGCGCGATCCCGCAGGACGTCGGTGTACTGGCGCCGCAGGCCCTTCACGCGCCCGCCCCCCGCCTGGCCGGGCTGCTGCTCGGACGCCTGGGTCTGCGCCCCTCGTCCGGCAGCGCCTGGTGCGGTGCGACCTTCGAGCCCTCCGTGCGCTTGGAGAAGCGCGGTGCCGCTGCGTCCGTCGGATACTCCGTGCAGCGCGCGCACGTCGGCGGGAGATCCCCGCTCACGTGTCGCCGCCGCAGATCGCGCATGGCGCGCCCGTTCCAGAGTCCCTTCAGGGACTCCTTGCGAACGTCGCCGAAGGCCAGCAGGCCGTCGTGATCGACGCAGCAGACCGTGACGCGGCCATCCTGCAGTACGACGAGGCCGCCGCGCCAGGGCTCCCGACAGCGCGTCCGGCGCTCGCCCTGTGTCAGCAGCGGAATCGTCTGGACGCGGTCGACCCGGCCCTCGTAGCGCTCTTCGAAGGACGCGCAGGCGTGCTCCGTCTCGGGCGCGACCACCATCGACACATCGATGGCGGTCTCGAGGCCGCGTCGATCCCGCTCCGCCAACAGGCGATCCAGCCCGGCCTCCGTCCTGGACAGCGGCACCCCGCGCACGCGCTCATGGCTGGCGGCATCGCCGTCCACCGAGACCGTCACGCGGTCGAGGCCCGCGTCCAGCAGCATGTCCACCCGCCGCTCGTCGAGCAGCGTTCCGTTGGTGGTGACGAGCGTGCGCGTGCCGCGCCGCGCCGCCTCCTGCGCGAGCGTGGCGAACTCGGGATGCAAGAGGGACTCCCCCCACTGGAACAAGAGCGTGAACTCCAGCGGGCCGGCGCGCCGCAGCGCCTGACGGAAGACCTCCGGCTCCATGAAGCCCCGGGGGCGCTGGAGCAGGCCGTTGCCGGTCGGACAGAAGCTGCACTTGAGATTGCAGTGGTTCGTCAACTCCAGGTTCGCCGAGATCAGCCCGGGGGCCCGGCTCCAGCCGAGGCGATACGCCAGCTCGTTTCCCACGCCCAGGAGGAAGCCCCGCAGGCTCCGGTAGCGGATAGCGATGACGTCAGCCAGCTCCGGTCGCCGCAGATAGAAGCGCGCCACCGCCTGTGCTGCGAGGCGGGCGAGGAAGTGCGGGCGGCGGTGTGTCGAGCGACTCATCCTGTGAACCGAGACCTTGGACCAGTACGAACGAAGCCCCGGGGGAAAGGCCCCGGGGCTTCGGATGGGTTGTCACGCCGAGCGTCGGCGTACCCGCCTCCGCCGAAGCGTCTACGCCTCTGAGCTGAGCGTCAGTTCTTGACGAACGGCACCGTGACACTGAACACGGTGGGCAGCGGTAGGACCCCGACGAAGGTGTCCCCCCAGCCATCGCGTGCGAAGAACCGCCAGCGCCAGCGCACGTAGCGCTTGCCATTGATTCCGCTGATCAGCGACGAATCGAACCACGGCGTCAGTCCATCGGCCTCGATCGGCGTGTCCGTGAGCGCGTCGGTGCTGTTGCCGTCACCGTCGTTCAGCACGTCAGCTCCCTGGAACTCGAACTTCGCGTCGAAGTCGGTACCCAGGACCTGTCCGCCGCCACCGCTGCCCACACCGAGCTCGAGGTAGCCGGGGTCGCCCAGGTCGAGTGAGAAGTTCGCGTCGAAGGTAGGCCACTGGACGTCACCACCGATCGTCGGAGCGAACTCGGTGTTCGAGGTGAACAGGTCCACCCAATCACTCTGGCCCACGCTCGTCTGCTCGACGGGCGTGTCGAAGCTGTTGCTCGTGTTGGCAGCAGGCGTGATGGTGCTGCCCGTCAGGGTGATCGCACCGGTGCCGTACGTGCGCAGGGCGATGCGACCGTCCGAACCGTCGCCGCCAACGCGATTCGCATCGGCCGACGTGCCACCCGCGCCGCCCAGCGCACGGATCGTGCCCGCCACGGTGACGCTGGTCTTGCTGATGAGCATGATGCCGCCACCGGCACCACCACCGCCGGGACCACCGTCGCCGGAAGCCGCAGCCGGCGTGCCCAGCAGGCCCTCGAAGATGTTGTCCGCGGGCGTCATGACGTCACCGTCGCCGCCACCGCTGATCAGCAGGTCAGGATCGCCGTAGGTGTTGCCACCCACGCCGCCGTTGGCCGAGATCACGGCGCCGGAAGCCACGGTCACGGTGCCGCGGGCGAAGACCCACAGGGCCCCGCCGCCGCCGCCGCCACCGCCGCCGCCGTCATCGCCGCCGTTGGTGCCGTCGCCGTTGCCGGTCTCCGACGTCCCGTCGTCATCGTCCGGCGAGCCGCCACCGCCGCCCGAGCCGCCACCGACGTTCGAGTTGTTGCAGTAGCCCCTGTCCGGGTTGAACAGTGCGATGGCACGACTGAACACGGCATCGCCGAAGTCCGCGCCACCGGCGCCGGAGATCAGGCCGGCGTTCGTGAAGCCGTCTTCACCGAACTCTGCGAAGCCACCGCCGCCACCGCCGCCGCTCGAGTCGTTGTCACCCGCGACGACCTCGTCGGCGAAGGCCGGACCCACGCCGCCTGTGTAGCCGCCCACCTGATCGGCGTAGGTGTCGAACATCGTCCGACCGGCGGCACCATCGGCGCCGTCCGTCGTCGTCAGGCTCGCACCCGCACCGCCGGCGCCGCCGCCGGGGCCACCGGCACCACCGGCGCCGCCGGAGCTCGCCGCCCCTGCGTTCGTGAACGCCGGGCTGCCGTCGGTGTTGAAGCCGTGACCGCCCGCCTTGCCCTCGAGGATGATCGTGCCCTCCACCAGGAAGTCGCCCTGACAGAGGACGAGCAGCGGCTTGCTGCCCTGCACCGTCAGCGTGTCGCCGGCGCGAACGCGGAAGCTGGTGACCTCCAGGATGCCGTCGCTGTTCGCCGAGCCGGTGTCCGTGTCGAACGTGTCGTTCGTACCGTTGGTGTCGTAGGCACCGTCGAGCCCCGTGCCGGCCCAGGGCTGGTGGACCGCCTGCAAGGTGCCGGCGTTGGGGTTGCCCAGGTTCGGGTTCGGGAACAAGGTCGGGATGTTCAAGAAGCGGTAGCCGTCCACCGAGCTGATCGCGCTACCCGGCGTGCCGCTGGCGTTCCAGGCGGCCGTCGTCGTCTGGCCGCCGAGGACACCCAGGGGGTCCCCGTTGAGCACGTTCAGGATGCCGTAGTCCCGCGCACCGGCCGGGTTCGCAACGCTACCGACCCCACCATTGGCGAGGATCGGGTTGCCGTCGAGCGAGCCGTCGAGCACGTCGGGCAGGCTCGAGCTGTAGAGGCCCGGCTCGGCCCACGCCGTGCCGAGGCCACTGTCGTTGTCACCCCACTCGGAGAGGTTGCTGTTGAAGTCCTCGATGATCGCGAGCGGCGTGTCCGGCACCTCGAGCGTCTTGAAGTAGATGCGGTAGCCCGGCGAGATCGCCGAGTTGAACGCCGCGAAGCTCTCGTAGTAGTCGTATCCGGCGATGCTCGAGTCGGGACTGTCGTTGATGCGCAGCGGGCATCCGGCGAGGTCCTTCACGGCCGGCGTGATGTTGATGACGTACACACCCTGGGGCACGGGCCCGGCAGGGACGAGGATGATCTCGGTGTCGTCGATGCTCTGCACCACGATGGGCTTGTTCGTCTCGATCCGCAGGGGACCTGCGAAGTCGCCGTTCTTGAGGCCCACACGCCACAGCTGGACGTTGACCGGAATGAGGTTGAAGAACGGCTCGACCGTCAGCGGGTCTAGGGGCTCGTTGATCTTGACCCGGATCGCCGGCAAGTCGATGAAGCCGGGCGTGACCGCGGAAGGATCACCGAACGCCTGCGTGTTGTGACGCGGGATCGACAGCGCCTCGATGATACGCGGGCTGCCCTCGTTCTGGAGGCAGAGCAGCCGCGCACCGACGCCACTGCCGCCCTGGACGGCGGACGGATCGGTGTTGGGCGACTCGTACAGTTCGTTCCCGGGCCCGGAGTTCTGCAGGCAGCCGGCATCGTCGCTCTTGCCACCCTGCGTCCACGGCACACCGTGGCGGATCGGGCGCCGCGCCTCGATGAAGAACGAGGGGCTGGCGGGGTTGTCGTCGTCGGCCGTGCCGAGAATGCCATCGGGACCGTTGCAGCGGATGTTGCTGACGATCTCGACGCTCTTGGCCGGCAGCGTGCGGAACGTGAACGTCTCCGCCTCGAGCAACGGCTTGCCGGTGGTCGACTCGATGGTCGTCACCGCCGGGAACTCCGTCATGCTGACCGTGTACTCGATGTCGGGCTGGAAGCCCGCGTCGGAGTAGTCCGCGAAGTTCGGGACGGTCGGCAGCAGTGCGACGAGGTTGCCGTCGACGACGGTCTCCTCGAAGAACGGCCCCTCGGTCCCGACGACACGCAGGCTGTCCGGCGTGATCGTCTGCGGGTTGATGTCAGCGCTGAAGGTGAAGATCAACGCCTGGTTGAGGGGGATGCCGGACAGATTCGGCACGTTGAAGCCAAGGAGGACGAGGTCCGGATTCGTCCCTCCGGATCCTCCGCCGCACGAAGTCATGGTGACCGAGACCCCGAGAATCAGGATCAAGGCCAGCGCGCAGGTCAAACGAGATCGGTGCATGTCGTGTGCTCTCCCGGGGCCCAGCGGGCCTGGTTCCGCAGCGTGGGACCCCCACCGAGATCCTTGGCCTCCGCGCGGGAAACTCCCGCGCCGAGCCCTGTCGACCGCCGACCGGATCTCGATGCCGGCGGTCCCTGTAGCCCGAAGGCCCTGTAGCCCGAAGGCCCTGTCGTCACGGCCCGCGAACGAATCCGCGAACCGCCACCTGTCCTGTTGCCGGGGCGAACCTGCCCCGGCCCAATCCTTGCTTCACGCCAGGCGTCTACGGGCGTGAGCCCGTAGGGCGTCCCTCAGTCCGATTTAGTCATCCGTCATCGGGATGATGATCTTGCTCACGCGAGCGGTCGCCAGGCTGATCAGGTTCGAGATCAACCGGACACGGAAGCGCAGGTTCCGCATGCCGTCACACGCGTTGATGTCCTTGACCCAGGTCGGCTCACCGGTCACGGAGTCCGCGGTGAAGTCGTTGGCCTGGTTCACGATCTCATTGCCGAGCGGATCGGTGTCGAAGGCGTCGGCGCCCTGGTACTCCACCTCGACCAACGCACCGCCGCTCTGGAGGCTCGGCGTCACGACCGCGGGGTAGTAGTTCGTGGTGTCACCGAACGTCTTGTTGTCACCGCTGCCCTCGGGGAAGAACCTCGACTGACCGGTACTCACACGGCGCGTGACCGTGAAGCAGGTGTCCGAGATGCTCTGCTCAGGGTTCTGGATGCCGGCCACGAAGTTCGACTCGGGGTTCGGCGTGTCTTCCTCGTACGTGGCGTACATGCGCGTCAGCGGGAGGCCGCCGATCAGGACGCCCGAGCACGGGTACGTGACGCCGAACCAGCCGCGGACCTGCTGGAAGCTGTCACCCTCGACGACGGACGCGTCGAAGAGCATGACCTTCTTGCTGGAGTCCGGGCTGCTTACCGGATCCCACTCGAAGAACGTCGTCAGCTCCGGCCAGTCGTACCAACCGGTGGCCGCGAACAACGGCGCGTTCCAGTCGCCGTTCGTCGTGCAGCCGGGGTTCATGGCGTAGCCACCCTGGTGGCCGGGGGGCACCGGATGACCGGGCGTGTCGCCGACGTCCGAGGACTGCTCTACCTGGTAGTCGCCGTTGTAGACGACGGCCGGCTGACCGTCGTAGTTGCCGCTGAAGCTCGGCGACAGCGAGAGCGAGTCGCTCTTCTGGTAGCCAAGACGCAGCTTCACGTTCTCGTAGTAGGCCGCGAACGTCGCGTTGCTGTCGGGGCCCCAGGCGATGGCCGTGATCGAGCCCTTCTGGCCCATGGTCTTCGCCGAGAAGCTCCACATCACGCGGCGACCGGAAGAGGTCGGCGGCGAGACGTTGGCGACGTACGTGTTCAGGTCCTTGCCGATGAGCGGCGCGGCGAGCGGCGCGTACTGACCGCGGCCCGAGTTCGTGCCGTTGTCGGTCTCGACGTAGCTGTAGATGTAGACCTGGCGGCTGCTGACGGGCAAGCCCAGGAGCCAACCCTCTTCGCTGTCACCCCAGTCTGCGTCGGTCGCGACGGGGTCCATGTTCGCCGTGTCGAGGAACTCTTCCTTGATCGTCTTGCCCTGCTCGATGCCGTTGCCGTCGCAGACGTAGGCACCGAAGCTGCCGGGGTTGACGAGGAGGTTGCCGGAGAGGTCCGTCAGGCCCTGGAAGACCTGGATCGTGAAGGTCAGCTTGACCTTGCCGAACGAGAACAGCGGCTTGAACCAGAAGGTCTTCCAGTCCGGGCCGGGCGAGAACGAGCCATCGATGGCCGCATCGGCGAAGTTGTTCTGGTCGTTGATGCCCGAGAAAGCCGAGTCGTCCTCGTAGCGGATGTCGACGTTGCCGCCCTCAGACGCGCGGCCCTGGATGAAGCTCGCGGGATCCATCGCCTCGGTGAACTGCAGGCCAACGATGCCGTTGCCGGGGATGTCGCCGGTGATGGGGTCGGGGTCGGGCGCCCACAGGATGTTGGCGATCTCCGGCGGCTGGAGCTCACGGAGCCAGCCATCGGCGGTGGTGAACTGCGTGAAGAACGTCGTGAGGTTCGGGTCCTCATCGAGGTTCTCGACGACGCTCGACTGCTCGCCGACACCGGGGATGTCGATGATGTACTGCGTGACCGGATCGAACCCGGGCGGGTTCGGCTGGCCCTGGCTCGTCACCGTCGGATCGAACAGGACCTGGTTGCCGTTCGTCTGGAACGAGCCGTCGGGCACGCTCTGGAACGCCGGTCCATGCCGGATCTGGATCGTCTGGTTGTTCACCGAGAAGGGGTTCACCAACTCGGAGAAGATCAGCCCGATGATTGCGTTGCGCGGCAGGCTCTGCGTGCCCGTCGGGGCCGTCGCAGCAAGACCTCGATCCAGGAACTGCAACTCGACCAGGATCATGTCCTTGGCCGCGTAGCCTCCACCGCCACAGGACGTGGCGAGGCAGGAGAGCGTGAGTACCGCGACCAGCGCGACAACCGAACTGGTGCGAGAGAAGATGTTGCGAAGCATCCGTTGAGCTCCTTGGTGCCGAGCGACCTGTGGCGCCTTGGCCGCCTTGGCATTGCATTCATGTTCGGAGACAGAAGCCCCTGACCTGTCGGCCGCGCGCTTCCGCATCCCTGTCCGGACGTTACTCCAAATACGGCAGGGGTTTCCGCCGTACCCGCGACCCCACGGGATGCCGAAAACCTGCCCCCGAATCCGGCCGTCACTCTACGGAGGCCGCAAGTCTCGGTAAAGAGATTTGGACCGGGTCCATGGAGGTCTGACCAGACCGGATTTCTCTGGTCCTCATGGCAAACCCCATTCCACAGGCGAGGTCAGGCCGTCCACCCCATAAGTGCCATGCTGTGAAAGCACTTACGTCGATTCGCAGGGGTCGCCGGACGCTTCCGGCTGTTGCATTCAGCCACGGGTCGTGCGAATCCGCACGGGAACCCGGTCGAAGTGGCGCTCCAAGCCCCCCCCCAGAAGCGCCGCGACCGGCCACCCGCGCAGGGCGAGACCGTGGAACGGGCAGTTGTGGCTGCGGCTGACGAGCGCCTGGCGGTCCACGCTACGAGCCGTGCGCGTGTCGATCCAGTTGAGCCGGGCGGGGGCACCGGGAGCGATGCGCGGCGCGTCCCGCCGTACGAGGTCGCAGGGCCCGGAGGTGAGAGCGGAGACGAGGCGGCTGAGTGGGAGGCGTCCGGTCTCCACGAGGCGTGTGTAGAGCACGCAGAAGGCGGTCTCCATCCCGATGGCGCCGAACGGCGCGTCGATGAAGCCACCGGCCTTGCGTGCGTCACTGTGCGGGGCGTGGTCGGTCGCGACCGCGGCGAGCGTTCCGTCCGCCAACGCCTCGATCAGGGCGTCCACGTCCTCCTGCTCGCGCAGAGGCGGCTTCATCTTGAAGTCCGTACCCCCCTCGACGGCGTCGTCGGCCGTCAGCACGAGATGGTGCGGCGTGACTTCCCCGCTGACGGGGAGCCCGCGCTCCTGGGCACGCCGGATCGCATCGACGGCGCCAGCGGTCGACACGTGGCAGACGTGCAGCCGCGCGTTCTCACGCTCCGCCAGACGGATGTCGCGCTCGACGGCGCGGTCCTCGCTCTCACGCGGAATGCCGGGCAGGCCGCGCCGGTGCACGCAGTCGCAGTCATGCAGGACACCGGGACCGGTCAGCGTGAAGTCCTCGCAGTGCTGCATGACAAGCACGTCGTTGCGTCCGGCCCAGCGCAGGGCCTCCCGCGCCAAGCGCTCGTCGGCGAGCCACGCGCCGTCGTCACTGAAGCCCCCCGCGCCGGCCGCGGCCATGGCCTCCAGGTCGACGAGTCGCTCCCCCCGCAGTCCCTGACTCAGCGCGGAGACCGATACGACCTCCACGGGGCCCGCCTCCCGAGCCAGTCGGTCGACGGCTGCGATGCGCTCCGGCTCATCGCAGGTGGGCGTCGTGTTGGGCATCGTGTAGACGAGGGCGTAGCCGCCGCGCAGCGCCGAGGCCGCGCCGGTCCGGATCGTCTCGTGCTCCTCGCCGCCCGGTTCGCGCAGGTGGACGTGGATGTCGGCGAACATCGGCGTGATGAGCAGGCCGCCCGAGTCGATGACCTCGACACGCTCGTCCGGTCCCAGCTCGGCGGGTGGCGCAGCATCGGGACTCGTCACGGAGACGATGATCCCGTCGCGGATCCAGATCTCGCCGGGGCCGTCGATGCCTGAGGCCGGATCCAACAGGCGCCCTGCGCCTACGACGTGCTGCCAGCTTGCCATGACTACCTCGGCGGCTTCGCGCGCACGGCCAGCGCCACACCCAGGATGCCGAGCCCGGGATGCGGACGCACGGTGCGCTCGAGGTGGGGTTGGAGATGCGGAGCGTCCTGCCCCGTCAGGTAGATCGGCGTCGCCGCGTCGACGTGCGAGGCGGCGAGGAGGCGCTCCACGGCGCCCGCCGCGCCGAGCAGCAGCCCTGCGCGGATGGCGCTGTCGGTGTCACGGGCGGGCATCCCCGCCTCGCCCTTCAGGTCGATGAGGGGCAGGCGTGCCGTGCCCTCCGCCAGCGCCTTGGCGCCGAGGCCGAGCCCGGGCGCGATCGCTCCGCCTAACAGGGCCCCGTCGCCATCCCCGATGTCTACGGTGAGCGCGGTGCCGCAGGAGACCACGGCGGTGGCCATGCCGGCGAGGTGCGTGGCGGCCAACACCTGGACCCGGCGATCCACACCGGCCTGCTCGGGCTTGTCCACGCTGGGCGCGGGGATGCCCTTGTGATCCGGTCCCACTGCGACGACGGTGCCCAGGCGCAGCTTCTTGACCTCCCACACGAGACCTTCGATGCGCGAGGGATGACTGCCGGCGACGGCGATCACGGCCTCCTTGCCCTTGAGCATGGGTGCGGCCAGTTCACGCACCGCGCGCCCGTCGACGCGCGGCAGCCGAACGGGACCGGCCACGTCGTCCCCTCGCACGGCGCCGATCTTGGCTCCGCTGTTGCCTACGTCGATGACCAGGACGATATCTGTTGCCGGCATGCGCGCATCCTAAGCGCGCATGCGGGCAAGGCGCAGAGGAGGCAAAGGGCGCAGAGGCAGACGCAAGCGGCGTGCGGAAGCCGGCCGCCAGCAGCGATCGCCCGCAGCTTGCTTCCGCCTTTGCGTCCTTTGCCCTGCTTCGCGCCTTGGCAGTGGTCACACCGTGACCGCTGCCCCGCGGACTTTGCTCTCTTTGCGCCTTGAATCTGAAGTCGAAGACTTCGTCGTCTACTTCAGATTCTCGAAGTAGCGGATGTTGCGGCGCGTCTTGGGATCGCTCGGGTCCACGCGGTACGTGATGAGCTTGCCGTTGCGATCGATGACGACCGTGACGATCTTCTCGGGACTCAGGCGCTCGGCCAGTCGCACCGCATCGGCACGCGTGGTGATCTTCTGACCGTTGATCGAGACCAGGATGTCGCCGCGGCGCACGTCGAAGACGTCCGCGGGGGCTTCCTTGCCGAAGCCGGTGATGCGCAGGCCCAGCACCTTTCCGTTCTTGTCCTTGGCGATGCGCGTCTTGACCGTCTCGGCCACGCTCTTGGCGTTCTTGCCGCGGAAGTACTTGTACGAGTTCTGGTCGAACTTGATCGCACGCTGGTTGCGGTTGCGCGGGTTGTACTCGATCTCGGGCTTCAGGTCCTGCAGCGTGAGGTTCTGTGCCGACGCGCCGGCGACGTCCACGACCTCGGGCCCCTTCGCGCCGCCCTTGACCCAAGCGGGGCCATCCTTGGCAGGAGGCTTGGTGCCGTCCGCCGTGGGCTTCACGCCCCCGGGTGCCGTACCTGCGGCGGGTGCTGCGCCTTCCGGCACTGCTGCGGGCTGCGCGTCACCCTCGGGACGCAGGAAGCCCGGGTAGGTGCCCTCATCACTCTGGTCGTAGGTCATCTTCGCCGTACTCGCCGCTTCCTTGGCGCCGGCGTCCCAGACCTCATAGGTGACCTCGAAGACCTTCGGCCGGATCTCCTTGACCGCCTTGAGCTTGAAGCGCTGGGGGTCCTCGTCCGTCTTGCGCACGAAGTCGCCGACGCTGAACGCAAGCGCCTTGCCCTGGAACGCGAAGAGAATGACGCTCTCCGCCGGGCCCAGGTAGATGACGGACGAGATCGAGCCGAGCGTCTCCAGACCCGTCGGAGGCGGCGGGCCGCTGTCGACGGGCCCCTCCTCGACGCGGTCGGCGGGCGGCAGCGGACCGGAGAAGATCCAGTGTCGCGGCTTCTTCTGCTCGTAGTCCTTGCGGAGGATGACCTTCTTGATGTCCGCCTCGGTCACGGGGAACTCGGGCTTCCACTTGAGGCCGCTGAGCCGCTGGCCCTCGTACTCCTTGCGTAGCTTCTCGAACTCCGCCGGGCGCACGTTGGCCTTGCGCTGCGTGACCTTGGCCGCGGCAGGGCGCACCTTGAGCATGAACCAGGCGGCAACGCCCAGGACGGCGGCGCCGAGCACGAGGTTCGCGAGCCAGAGGCCGCGACGCAGGCTGTGAGGCTTCATGGAAGGTCTCCGGACAGTCCATCAGACTACAGGGAGTCTTGGGGGGTTCCCAAGACGCCGGCCGTGGCCGGCGTCTTCCCGTCACCGTGCACGTAAACGTGCCCGCGCCCGACGTACCCGTTGCCCGTCCCCGGGCCCGAGGTGCCCGTTGCCCGTCCCCGGGCCCGAGGTGCCCGTTTCCGCGGTGCCCGCCGTACCCGTGCCCGCGCCCGCCGTGCCCGTGTCCGCCCCCCCACCAGCAGCGCCCTGCTGTGAGGGGGGAGCGGGCGCGGCGGTTGCCGCCGCTTGCCCGCGGGGGGACTCCTCCCCCCAGCATGGTTAGGCCAGGCGTGGCCGCGCGCAGCGCGGGTTTGGCCGTAGGAGGACGCACGGAGTGCGTCCTACGCAGGTCATGCGCGAGGAGCGCAGCGACGACGCGTGGCGCCGGTCCGAGGCACGCGCAGCGTGGCTCGGAGGCCTACGTGCCGTAAAGCTGCTCCATGTGGTTCACGCCCTTCGTGATGCCGCGCAGGGCGAGCTTGAGCTCGTCGGGGTTGTCGGCCGCGGCGATGGCGTCGTCGAAGTCGATGATGCCCTCGCGCACCAGGCCGACGAGGCACTGGTTGAAGCTCTGGCTGCCGTAGTACTGGTGGCCCTCTTCGACGGCCTCGGCCAGCTCGCGCGTTCGGCCCTCGAGCACCATCTCCTTCACCGTCGGCGTGCCGACCATGATCTCCACTGCGGGCACACGGCCGTTCGTGGAGCGACGCGAGATCAGCCGCTGACTGACCACGCCTTCCAGGACGAGGGACAGCTGCATGCGCACGGTGTCGTGCTGATGCGGCGGGAAGAACGAGATGATGCGCTCGACCGTCTGCACCGCGTTGACGGTGTGCAGCGTCGACATCACGAGGTGGCCTGTCTCGGCCGCCATCAGCGCTGCCTCGACCGTCTGCTTGTCGCGCATCTCACCCACGAGGATGATGTCGGGCGTCTGGCGCATCGCAGCCTTCAGCGCACGGTAGTAGTCCTCGGTGTCGATGCCGACCTCGCGCTGCGTGACGGCGCAGAGGCGGTCCTGGAAGATGAACTCGATCGGATCCTCGATCGTCACGACGTGCCTGTGCTCGGTGTCATTCACGTAATCGATCATCGAGGCGAGGGACGTGGACTTGCCGGAGCCGGCGATGCCGGTGACGAGCACGAGTCCGCGGCGCAAGAGGGAGAGCCGCTTGAGCGGCGCGGCGGGGAGGTAGAGATCCTCCATCGTCGGCACCGTCTCCTTGACGTGGCGGAAGACGAATCCGGTGCGCCTGCGCTGGCGCAGGATGTTGCAACGGAAGCGACCCGCGCCGGGGACGACGAACGCGCTGTCCCACTCGCAGGTCTCACGGAAGCGCTCGATCTCCCGGGGCTCGAGGATGTGCTCGAGCAGATGCTCGCCCTGCTCCTCGGTGAAGAGCTCTTCACCCAGGAAGCGGATCTGACCATCCACCCGCGTCACCGGCTTGTGGCCCGTCCGCAAGATGAGGTCGGAGGCCTCGTCTTCGACCATGGTCTTGAACAGCTGCAGGATCTGGTCGAGCATCGGCGGGCCTCGGAGGGGTTCACGAACCTTCCGGATCGCCCCCCTCGTCGGTCGTGGCGATGCCGTCGGGCACTTCGGGAGCCGGCGGAGCCTCGGCCAGGGTCTCGACCACCGCTCGAAGGAGCGCTCGCAATCCCTGCCCGGTAACCGCCGACACCGGGTGCAGCCCTCTATCGGCCGCCTCGGCCAGTCGGCTCAAGACATCCGCCGGCGGACCTTCAGGAGGCCAAACATCAGCCTTCGTTGCGGCCACGACCTCAGGCCGATCGGCCAGCCCACGGCCATAGGCTGCGAGCTCTGCCCGGATCTTCACGTAGTTCTCGACCGGATCGCTGCCGTCGCTCGGCATCGGATCGACGAGGTGCAGGAGGACCCGGGTGCGCTCCACGTGGCGCAGGAAGCGGTCCCCCAGGCCATGGCCCTCGCTGGCGCCCTCGATGAGCCCCGGCAGATCGGCCAGCACGAAGCGGCTGTAGTCGGGCAGGTCCACGATGCCCAGGTGCGGGGCGAGGGTCGTAAAGGGGTAGTCGGCGATCTTGGGCGTGGCCGCCGAGAGGCGCGAGAGCAGGGTGCTCTTGCCCGCGTTGGGTAAGCCAATGAGCCCGACATCGGCGAGCAGGCGCAGCTGCACGCGCACCAGGCGCTCCTCGCCGGGCTTGCCGGGCGTGCTCTTGAGAGGCGCCTGGTCCGTCGCCGTGGCGAAGCGCGCGTTGCCCAGGCCACCCTTGCCGCCCTTCGCCGCGATCCAGCGGTCGCCGTCCGCGGCGAGATCCGCCAGGCGCTCGCCGCTCTCCGACTCGTAGACCGTCGTGCCCACGGGCACGCGCAGGATGCGATCGGGCCCCGCCGCCCCATGGCGCTTGTTGGGTCCGCCGCGCTCACCGTCCTTGGCGCGCACGACGAAGATCGACTCCATGTCGCCGAACGTGGTCAGCTGGACGTCGGCCAGCAGGATGACGCTGCCGCCGCGGCCGCCGTCGCCGCCCGCAGGCCCCCCCCGCGGCTCGCGTTTCTCCCGCCGCCAGGAGGTGATGCCGTCACCACCCTTGCCGGAGCGAACCCTCAGCTGCTTCTCATCGATGAACATCTGCGGCTACCTGGGACACCCGCCACCTAGAACGGGAGCCAGGTTCGATCTTGTCACATTGCCGCGCGGATCGCTCGCACTGGTTGGTGCGTCCGGCAATGTGACGAGATCGCGAACCTGGCTCCGTATCCAGCGTGCGGCCTTCGGGGCTCGCCTGCGTGCGACCGTAAGTCAACTACGCCGGCTGGGCGTCCTTCACGTGCACCTTGCGGTTGCTCTGGTACTCGACGACCCCGTCGCGCACGGCGTACAGCGTGTAGTCGTTGCCCATGCGCACGCCCTTGCCGGGCTTGAAGCGGCTCCCGAGCTGACGCACGAGGATGAACCCGGAGCGCACCTTCTCGCCCGCGTAGCACTTGATGCCGCGGTACTTGGGGTTGCTGTCCCGCCCGTTGCGGCAGGATCCCTGACCCTTCTTATGTGCCATGGCTTTCTATCCCTCGTTGGCTCGATGCGTGCGTCCCGCGCGGGGATCGCCGATCAGAGAATCTCGGTGACCTGGATGTCCGTGTACCGCTGGCGGTGACCCTGCTTGCGGCGGTACTTCTTGCGGCGCTTCTTCTTGAAGACGATGACCTTGCGGTCCTTGTGCTCCCCGAGCACCGTGCCCTTGACGGAGGCGCCGTCCACGACGGGCTGGCCGACGCGGATCTCCTCACCGCCCACGAGCAGCACGCGGTCGAAGACCACCTCGCTGCCGGGCTCGGCGTTCATCAGGTCGATGCGCACGCGCTCGCCCGCCTTGACGGTGTATTGCTTGCCTCGGTCGTTGATCACGGCGTACATGGTGCGATCCAGTCGGAATCTGGGGGGAAGCCGGAGAGATTAGGGGGTCTTGGAGCAGATCCGAAGCGGATTTCGGGGGGCTCTGCCCCAGCGCCCCGCCGAAAGCGACGACCGTCCCCGAATCCACGGCCGGCAGCTGGGGATCCGGCGCCGGTCAGGGCTGTCGGAACTGACCGTCTACTCGTCGTCCGCGCCTGCCCCGTCCGGCGGCAGGCCCTTCATGGCCCACCCATCCACAGCGAGCCGCGCGTCCGCTTCGAGTGTGATCGGGCCATTGCAGGCCTTCTTCAGCTGCTTGAGGACACCGGAGCGGTTCTTCTTGACCCAGCTCACGACCTCCTGGGGCGCCCGCACGCCCAGCCCCCCGCGCCCACGCGAGCGGGCGACGCGAGCCTGCATCTCGCGCAGGACGCGCAGGCCCAGACCCGAGATCTGCCGCAGGTAGCCGGTCCCCCCGCAGGAATCGCAGGGATCGTGGGTCACCCGGGAGAGCGCCTGGCGGATGCGCTGCCGTGAGAGGACGACCAGGCCGAAGGGCCCCATGCGCCCCATGCGGATCCGTGCCCGGTCTCCGGACAAGGCCTCGCGCAGCGCCGTCTCCACCTTCTTCCGCGACTTGCGATCGCGCATGTCGATGAAGTCGATGACGACCAAGCCGCCGAGATCTCGCAGACGCAGCTGACGGGCGGTCTCCTGCACGGCCTCCAGATTCGTCACGAGAGCCGTGGACTCGGGATCGGTCTCGTCCGTCAGCCGGCCCGAGTTGACGTCCACCGCCACCAGGGCCTCCGTCGGATCGATCACGATGGAGCCGCCGGACGGCAGGCGCGTCGAGCGCCGGAAGGCGTCTTCGAGTTGCGTCTCCGCGCCGTACTTGTGGAAGAGCGGCAGCGTATCCGTGTGCAACTCGACTTCCGGCATCGCGCGCGCAAGCTCGGTGAGGCGCTCCAGCCGCTCGGCCGCCGTCTCCGGCGGCTCGGCCTCCGGCTCCTCGTCGGCATCAGCGAGCCTGTCCTCGGCGGGGGCGTCGTCTTCGCCGTCGACATGCTCTGCCTCGGATGCGGCCTCATCGTCGCTGGTGTCATCGTCGGCGGTGTCATCGCCGGCTGTGTCATCGCCGGCGGCTTCATCGTCGGCGGTGTCATCGCCGGCGGTGTCATCGCCGGCGGCTTCATCGTCGGCGGCGACGATCGACTCCGCAAGCTCGTCGGGTTCCTCGGGCGACACAGGGTCTGCCATGAGCTCGTCCGACTGGGACTCGTCGGGCTCCCGTGCATCCGGAGGAGGCGCCTCGGAGGTGTCGTGGGCAATCTCCCCCAGCGGCGCGTCCATGGCTGCCGACACGGACCGCACCGCCGCGTGCGCGGCTTCGTCGGCGGCGGCCGCCGCGGACGGATACCACACGCGCAGCAGCCGGTGGATCCGGCCGGCGATGTCATCGCGATCCACGATGATGCGGGCCACGTCGCTCGGCATGATGTCGCGCACGCTGCGCTCGGCGAGGTCGCTCTCGCCCCGCAGCACGCCGGGCTGGCCCGGCTCGGCCGCCTTGCGCTCGATGAACTCCCACTCCTTCAGGAGGTGGTTGAGGTCGGCCTCGAGAGCCGCGAGGTCCGTGGTCTCGCTCGCCGTGCGAACGATGACCCCCATTCCCTCGGGTACGTCGAGCTTGCGTACGAGCTTGCGCACACGGTCGCGCTCCGGCCCCTGCGGGATCCGACGGGAGATACCGCTGCGCGCCGTGAACGGCATCAACACCAGGTACCGACCGGCGAAGGAGATGCGCCCTGTCAGCGCGGGCCCCTTGCGGCCGATGCTGTCCCGGGTGATCTGCACGATGACCTCGTCACCGGGATGCAGGCGCTCGGTCACATCCTTGCTCGCGTCGTCGTCCTCCTTCATGGGCAGGTCGCTTGCGTGCAGGAAGCCCGTCACGCCGCGGCCCAGATCGACGAACGCGGCGCCGATGCCACGTTCCACGTTCTGCACGCGACCGCGGTAGATGTTTCCGGCCGAGGAGCGCTCGGAAGACACCGCCTCGACATAGACCTCCTCGAGCACGCCGTCGACCAGCAGCGCGATGCGCGCCTCTTCGCGATCGGTGGCGTTGACAAGCAGCACCTTCTCGCGCGCCAGATCCTCAGGCGTCGGCGCCCGGGGCACGATCTCGATCGCACGCGGATCCCGCTGCCGGCGATCCCCGCGTCCGCCCTCGCCCTTGCGGCCCTCGCCGCGGCGCCCATCGCTCTTGCGACCGTCGCGGCGCTTGCGCTCGCCGCTCTTGCGCTCGCGGCTCTTCCGGTCGCGACCCTTGCGCTCACGGCCCTTGCGCTCGCCCTCCTTGCGCTCGCCCTCCTTGCGCTCGTCGTCCTTGCCTTCGCCATCCTTGCGACTGCGCTTGCGTCGCGCGCGCTTCGGGCGCTTGCGCTTGCCTCGCGGCGTGGCCGGTGCTGCGTCGGAGTCGGACGCCTCGCCCCCCGCCTCTTCGGCCGGGCCATCGGCCCCATCTTCGGCGGGCGGCGGCGGAGCGTCGATGTCGGGTTCGGCAGCGACGGCGCCGTCGGCCGGCTCCGCGTCGGTGCTCTTCTTGCGGCGTGAGCGCTTGCGCTTGCGACGTGCGCGCTTCTTGCGTGCGGGCCGGGCCTCGCCGCCCCCGTCTTCGTGCTCCGCGGCGGCCGGGGCGGGCGCGCCGGCGCTGTCCTCGGGCGCAGTCTCCTCGTCGTGGGAGACGTCGTCCGCCGGCGGCTCGTCGGCCGGGAGCTCGGAGGCCCCGGTCTTGGCTGACGTGCGGCGAGCGCGCTTCTTCCGTACGGCCTTCTTGCGTGCGGCCTTCTTGCGGCGCGGACGCTGCGGGGCGTCGTCTCCGGCCTCGGCCGTCTCAGGCCCGGTCGCGGCGCCATCGCCCTCGGCGGCGCTGTCCTGTACGACCTCGGCGGCGGCGGCGGCCGGCTTGGCCCTGGCCGCACGCTTGCGCCGGGCGCGCTTCTTGCGCGGCGGCTTCTCCGGGGTTTCGTCCGCAGCTTCGGCGGCCTCCTGCGGCGGAGCAGCCTGCTCCTCCGCTTCCTCGTCGCGCGTCCTGCGCCTGCGGCGTGTGCGCTTCTTGCGCGCCTGCGTGGGACGGGCTGCGTCTTCCCCGTCGCCGCCCAGCGGGGGCGGCTCGAGGAAGGCGGCCGCTTCGGCCTCGCCAGGCGAGCCATCGTCGGTGACGCCGCCCCCGTCGTCCGGGGACGGATCCTTGCCGGATGAGGAGCGGCGGCGGCGGCGGGGCCGCTTGCGGGGCGCACCCTCTGCGGGGTGCGCGTCAGCGTCGTTGGGGTGCATGCAGACTGCATTTCCCCGCAGACAAGGACCCACGCCTTGGCTACGGGAGTTCAGGGGACGTTGTGGTGTCGAAGCGCCTCGACCGGTCGAGGCGCCGGCACGGTCCCGGGCGGTCTACCTGCTCGGAGCGACGGGGAAGCTCTCGCGCACCGCGGCCGGCGGCGGAGGAGGGGGTGCGCCTGCGCTGCTGCCCGCGGCGCTGCCGCCCGGGTCGCAGTCTGCGCCGTGCATGCCCGGCCACTTGACCGTGCGTCCCTCGAGGTCGCTCCACTCCGTCGCCACCTTCCGGTCGCGGCCCGACAACTCATCCGTGATGGTGCAGTTGACGGCGTCCGTTCCGGTCAGGATGCGCGGAGTAATCGTGATGAGCAGGTGTTCCTTGACCGTGGTCGTGCCGCGTCCCTGGAACAGCAAGCCTGCGAACGGCAGGTCGCCCAGGAACGGCACTTTGTCCACTCGCTCCACGTCGCG
>JAHEIK010000251.1 GCA_024639415.1 Planctomycetota bacterium | reverse complement strand
CGGTGGTAGCCGAGCGACTCGCCGATCTTCTCCTTGCCACGGTGCAGGTAGCCGACGTCCGGCACGGCACGGATGACGCGCTCACCGTCGACCTCGAGAACGATGCGCAGCACGCCGTGCGTCGACGGGTGCTGGGGCCCCATGTTGAGGATCATGCGCTCGCCCGGGTCCTCGCCGGCATCCAAGCGGATGTCCACCTCGAACTCGGGGTTGTCGCCCGTGGGTGCGGGCGGTGCGGCAGGCGTCTGCTGTTCGGTGCTCACGCTCTCCCCCTAGTCCCGGAACCGGTTGTGGCCCTGCATCGGGAAATCGCGACGCAGGGGCCAGCCGTCGAAGTCCTGGGGCATGTAGATGCGGGTCAGGTCGGGATGCCCCGCGAAGGGGATCCCGAACATGTCGTAGGTCTCGCGCTCGGCCCAGTCCGCGCTCGCCCACAGGTGGGTCAGCGTCGCGACGGCCTCGTCCTCGGGCACGCGCGTGCGCACCATGAGGCGCTCCTGCGTGTCGAGGTTCATCAGCAGGCCGAGCACGGTGAAGCGCTCGCCCTCTCGCTCGGGGTAGTCGACCGCCGTGTGGTCGACGAGCATGTTGAAGCCGCCCGTCTCCTTCAGCGCCGCGAAGGCCTCGGCCCACTGGGCGCGCTCGACCAGGCAGCCCGGCCAGCCGCCGTGCACGGGGTGTTCGGACCACTTCACGGAGAAGGGCGCCAGCGCCTTCTGCGCAGCCTCGGAGACGCCCTCGGGCGCCTCGTCGGTGTAGACCATGCAGCTCTGCTTGACACCGTCCATCAGCGGCCTTCCCGGGGCTTGACGCCCCGCGCCATGCGCTTCTGCGGACCCTGCTTCACGAAGCGCTCCGTGTCCGTCGCGAGCGCGACGGGCGGCCCGTGGCGCTTGCCGGGCAGGACGGCGACCTCGCCAACCTTGAGGGCGTCGGGCGCGTCGGGCGAATCGACCGTGAGCTCGTAGCTGCGGTCCCGCGTGATCTTGTCCTGGAGCTTCATCAAGACGTTCAGGACGGAGTCCGGACGCGGCGGGCAGCCGGAGATGTAGAAGTCGACGGGGATGAACTCGTCGATGCCCTGGACGACGGAGTAGGAGCGGTACATGCCACCCGAGGAGGCGCAGGCCCCCATCGAGATGACCCACTTGGGCTCGGCCATCTGGTCGTAGAGGCGCGTCATGACCTGGGCCATCTTGTAGGTCAGCGTGCCGGCGACGAGGAGCAGGTCCGACTGCCGCGGCGAGAAGCGTGCGACCTCCATGCCGAAGCGGGCCATGTCGTAGCGGCTGGCGGCCGTCGCCATGAACTCGATGCCGCAGCACGAGAGTCCGAGCGGCAGCGGCCAGATGCTGTTCTTGCGCGACCAGTTCGCGACGGCCTTCACTGTGCTCAACAGGATCGAGCACTCCGAGCTGCCGCTCGCCTCGAGCATCTCTGTGATTTCGGTCTGGGTGACTTCGCTCATGGCTGTCGTCTCCTCCTACGGCGTCGTGCGCCCACGCGGACGGGCTACTCTTGCGCCCAGTCCACGGCGCCCTTGCGGATCACGTACCACCACCCCAGGAAGAGGATGCCGATGAAGATCAGCATCTCGACGAAGAGGAAGACCGGCAGTTGGTTGAACTGGACGGCCCACGGGTACAGGAACACCACTTCGATGTCGAAGATCACGAACAGGATCGCGACGAGATAGAACTTCACGCTGAAGCGCTGATGGGCGTCCGTGATCGGCGGCATGCCGCACTCGTAGGCGGCCTCCTTCACGGGGTTCGTCTCGCCCTTCTTGCCGAGCACGAAGCTCAACAAGAGGTTCGCTCCTCCGAAGAGGATCGCGAACACGAGCATGACGAGAACGGGTACGTACTCAGCGACGGCCAGCACGGAGCCGGCGGCAGCGTGGAGTGCATCCAAATTCTGGATCACAGCTCCTCCTCGAACCTCGGGCCAGGGTGCGCGACATTCAACCGCGGTGGGCCCCCGGCGACGATCAAATGCGGGACGTTGCGCAGGTCCGTGCCCCGCTGAGGCAGAGTTCGACAGACGAGCCCGGCCTGGCGGGTGGTCCCGGGCCCCAGAACGGGCCGGGCAAAGACTCGGTCGGCGCTCGGCGCCGACCTCCCTGTGCCCCTACCGGTGCCCGTGAATCGATCGCCGGGATGCCGTAGGGGCCTTGGGAGGCTGGCGCGTAGCGCGAGCCGAGTCCTGGCCCGACCCGTCCCGGCCTGGTGGGTCGCTCGCCGGCCGGGCGGGAAGGCGACGGGAACGGGCCACGGGCACGCCGGGAACGGGGACGGGCACGGTGACGGGGACGGGATCACTGCCTCCCGCTGCGCGGGAGACAATGATTGCATTGTGCAGCTACTTCACGTCGAACGTCTTCAGCTCCTGCGGCACAGCCACGCCG
Source organism: Planctomycetota bacterium (assembly GCA_024639415.1). GTDB lineage: Bacteria > Planctomycetota > PLA2 > PLA2 > JAEUHO01 > JAHEIK01. Next base: position 3,664 of record JAHEIK010000251.1, on the reverse strand, counting down.
CCCGAGCGCTGCAGCAGGTAGTGTCGTCCAGCCTCCAAGCCCTGATACTCGGTCTTTGCGCGCTCCTTGCCGGGCCAGGTGACCGTGACGTCGCAGCGCTGCGCCGCGCCCAGGCCGATGTGCAGCCGGGGGTCGTTGCAGCCCAGGAACGAGCGCTGGCGCGTGTTGCTCACCCGGCGCGTCTTGCGTGCGCCCGCCGGCCCGAAGGTGACGTCGACGATCGCGCCGATGCCGTCCCGATTGCCGCCGGGTTGGGTGAGGCTGAGCAGGATCCACCGGCCGTCCGGGCCGGTCTCCGAGGTGTTCAGCAGCACGGTCGGGGGCGTGTTCATGTTCTGGACGAGGATGTCCACGCGGCCGTCGTTGTTGAAGTCGGCGAAGGCCGCTTGGCGCGAGCACTGGGCCACCGCCATGCCGTCCCCGGCGAACAGGTCATCCTTGTTCACCTCCAGACCTGCATTCTTCTGGCCTTTGGTGCCGATCTCGCGGAAGCCCAGCCGCTCCGCCTCCATGCACTCGAACAGCGCGTTCAGCTGCTCGAAGCTGGCGCCCGTCCTCTCGAAGAGGTCGATCTCCTTGTAGACGTGGCCGTTGGCGAAGTAGAGGTCCAGGTCGCCGTCGTTGTCGAAGTCGTACCAGCCGCAGCCCCAGGAGAGGTCGTAGTAGACCTCCTGCCCCATGGTCTGCATGCCGCGGTCCTTGAAGTAGATGGACCCCTCGGCGCCGGCTGCACGCTTCGCCATGAACATGTTGTTGAAGTCGTGGCTGAAGTTCGTGACGAAGATGTCGAGGCGGCCGTCGAAGTCGATGTCTGCGACATCCAGACCCATGCTGGCTTGGGCCGTGACCTGCGCCCCGACCTTGATCCCCAGCGTGTCCGCCGTGTCGCGGAACAACACCTGGCCGCCCGGGCCCCGCTCCTGCTGCCACATGAAGTTCTCTTCGGAGTCGTTGGCGACGTAGATGTCCTGCAGGCCGTCGTCGTTGAAGTCCCACATCAGGGCGCTGAAGCCGTACTTGCCGACGCGCGGACGGGCGCCCCAGGCCGCGGAGACGTCCTGGAAGCTCCCATCCTCCTGCTGGTGATAGAGCGTGTCGTGCAGGCCTCCGAGGCCGATCGGCCCACAGTAGGCGCGGATGCCACGCCAGCGGCAGTCGCGGCCGGAAACGGTGCTTGCGTCCACATCCAGCGGCAGGCCGAGTTTCACCCGCATCCGCTCGACCTCGGCCGAGGAGTCCGACATCCCGGTCACGTAGAGATCCAGGCGGCCGTCGCCGTCCACGTCCCCCACGGCCGCAGCCGCGGACCAGACCCAAGGCAGCCCCAGGAGGCCGACCTGCTCCGCGATGTCCGTGAAGGTGCCGTCGCCGTTGTTGCGCCAGAACACGTTGTGGCCGAAGTTGCAGACGAAGATGTCCTGATCGCCGTCCGCCTCGTAGTCGAACGCAGTCGCGCCGAAGGACCAGCGCTCCTCGACGATGCCCGCCGTCGCGGCGACGTCCGTGAACGTGCCATCGCCGTTGTTGCGCCAAAGCTGATCGCGGAAGACCTGGCGGCGCGGGCTCAGGGCCTTCAGCATCTTGCGCGTGCGGCCCGTGCGCGGGTCGTCGACCTTGGCCAAGCGGTAGTTGCTGAAGACGTCCCCATCCGGCACGTAGATGTCGAGCAGGCCGTCGCCGTCGAAGTCCAGCCAGGCGGCGCCTGGGCCGACGGCCTCGAGCAGGTACTCCTTCAGCCCCGGGCGGCCTGAGTGGTTCACGGTGTCGATCCCGGTCCTGGCACTCACGTCGGTGAAGCGGATGCGCGTCGGCCCGGCGTTCACGTACGGATTGTCGAAGATCGGCTCGGGAGCCGGGTTCGCGGGGGTGTCAGGGCTCTCCCCGCCGCAGCCAGCGGTCAGCGGCAGCCAGAGAAGAGCGAGCAGGATCAAGATCTGGGTGGGAGTGCGCTGCACCGGTGCTCCGCTTCCTGGGGGCCGGGAGAACAACGAGCCCGGCGCGGGGATCATCCCGGAGCGTCTGGCGTGCGTCCAGAGGGATGCTCGGGCGGGGCGGCAATGCATGCCGCCCCTACAAGCACCAGGGTCATATCGGGGCCGGTTCCGTACCCGCCCTCGCCCTACACGCGCGGCTGCTCTCCCGCACCCTCGTCCAGCTCCGGCGGCAGCTCGAGCGCCTCGTCGCCGTCCTGGGCGAGGTAGATCGGCATCAGGGCGGCATCGATGTTCTCGGACGCCAGCTTCGTGAAGCGGATCTCGAGCTCGTCGCGCACGTCCTGCGGGATCTTCTCGACGTCCTGCCGGTTGGCGTCGGGCAGCAGCACCCGCCGGATACCCGCACGGTGGGCCGCGAGGAGCTTCTCCTTGATCCCGCCCACGGCCAGCACGCGCCCCTTGAGCGTGATCTCCCCCGTCATGGCGAGGTCCGCCCGCGCCGGCTTGCCGGTCAGCAGGCTCGCCAGGCAGGCGGCGATGGTCACGCCGGCGCTCGGCCCGTCCTTGGGCGTCGCCCCCTCCGGCACGTGCAGGTGGATGTCGTGGCGCTTGATGACCTCGGGGTCGATCTCGAGGTCCTTCGTGATGGACTGCACGTAGGAGAACGCCGTCTCGGCGCTCTCGCGCATCACGTCCCCGAGACGACCGGTCACCCTGATGCCCCCCTTGCCCGGCACGAGCGAGGCTTCGAAGAAGAGCAGGTCGCCGCCGACGGGCGTCCACGCCAGGCCGGCGGTCACGCCGACGGCCGGATCACGATTGCGCGCCGTGTCCTGGAAGCGCGCAGGTCCGAGCAGGCGCTCGATGCCCTTCGCGTCGACGCGGATCCCCTTCTCGCCGGCCTTGGGCTCTTCCGCCACCTCCAGGGCGCGGCGCCGGCAGACGCGGCCGAGCTGCCGCTGCAGGTGACGCACGCCGGCCTCGCGCGTGTGCCCGTCGATGATCGCGTTGAGGCCTGCGTCCGTGAAGACCAGCTCCTTGCCCGTCAGGCCGTTCTGCTCCAGGACGCGCGGCACGAGGTGCTTGCGCGCGATGTGGAGCTTCTCGTGGCGCGTGTAGCCGGCGAGGTGCACGATCTCCATGCGGTCGCGCAGCGGCCCGGGGATGTTCTCCAGCACGTTTGCCGTGCAGAGGAAGAACACCCGCGAGAGGTCGAACGGCTGATCGATGTAGTGATCGACGTACGCCTCGTTCTGCTCGGGGTCGAGCACCTCGAGCATGGCGCTCGCCGGGTCGCCGCGGAAGTCCGAGCCCATCTTGTCGATCTCGTCTACGACGAAGACGCAGTCGCGCGCACCGGCCCGCTTGAGCGCCTGCATGATCTTGCCGGGCATCGCGCCGACGTAGGTCCGCCGGTGGCCCTTGATCTCGGCCTCGTCGCGCATGCCGCCGACCGAGACCCGGACGAAGCGGCGCCCCATCGCCTCGGCGATGCTGCGGCCCAGGCTGGTCTTGCCCACGCCCGGGGGCCCCACGAGGCACAGCACCGGGCTGCGCGGATCGTTCTTGAGCCGACGCACGGCGAGGAACTCGAGAATGCGCTCCTTGACGTCTTCGAGACCGTAGTGGTCGCGATCGAGAATGCGGCGCGCGCTCTTGAGGTTGATCTGCTTGCGCTTCTCGAGCTTCCACGGCAGGTCGAGGATCCAGCCGACGTAGGTGCGCAGCAC
>JAHEIK010000250.1 GCA_024639415.1 Planctomycetota bacterium | reverse complement strand
CGGCCTTGGCCACGCAGTACGGGCCGATGCCGGGGTAGGGCCGCGTACCCGCCACGCTCGACACGTTGACGATGCAGCCCTTGCCGGCCTTGAGGTGGGGGATGGCCGCTCGTGCGAAGAGGAACGGACCCTTCAGGTCGATGTCCACGATGCGGTCCCACTCTTCGGTGGTCGTTTCTTCCAGCGGCCCGGCGCCGATCACGCCGGCGTTGTTCACGAGGATGTCGAGGCCGCCGAACGACTCGACCGTCTGCGCGACGGCGTCGGCTGCGTGGTTCTCGTCACGGACGTCGCCGGGGATGCCGACACAGCCACCGCCGGCCTCCTGGATGGCCGCGGCCACCTCGGCGAGGGGCTGGGGGCGCCTGCCTGTGATGGCCACGACCGCGCCCGCGGCGGCGAGCGCGTGTGCGATCTCGCGGCCGATACCGGATGAGGCGCCCGTAACCAGGGCGCGCTTGCCTTCGAACTCGCGGGTCTCGCTCATGACGTCCTCCGGTATTCCGCAGGACTCTCTATCACGGACCGCCGTGCACCCGCGCGATGTAGTCGACCAGATCCTGCACGCCGTCGGGCTTCTTCGACTTCGCGTCGTCCAGGTGCAGCACGAAGGTCTTGGGCTTGGCGCGCCCCTCAGCCGCCGCGAACGCCTCCGGAGCGGCGCGGAAGGACTGGCGCAGGCGCATGCAGAGCTGCGGTGGGATGGTGCCGTGGAGCGTGACCGCCCCGGCGCCCGGATCCGAGGCGGCAGACCAGCGCGTGTAGCGCCCGCCAAAGCGCACGAGGGTGCGCGCGCCGGCGGCCCAAAGCTTGCCCTTGCGGAAGCGCTCGTCGATCTGCAGGAAGACCGTGTCCGCCTGCGGCGTGCGGTCGTCGTCTCCCTTGACGGCACGGCACTCGACCTGGGCGTACCCCGCGATGTCCGCGCGCAGATGGGTCAGCCCCGCCTGACGCGGGAACACGCCGAGCAGCGCGGAGACCATCGAAGCTGGACGGGAGCCCCGGTCGTCGTCACGCAGGCGTAGCTCCCACGAGAGCACGCCGCGGCGCAGGCGGGCATTGCTCCAGTCCAGCTTCTTGCGGCCGAGCGTCATCGGCGTCTGTGCGAGGAACAGGAAGTGCGTCTTCCAGTCGAAGCCCTTGGGCATCTTCCATGCGCTCGTGCGCGGATAGCGGAAGCGCAGCGAAGCCTTGAGCTTCTCGAAGCCTGCGGCGCTCTCGATGCGCTGCACGAGGGGGACGTCACCCCGGGGCACGGCGTGCATCTGGAACACGCCGAGCGCCGGCACACCCACGTAGGTCGGCTGCGTCCGGGAGAGGAGTGCGATGAGTGCGCGGTCGGCCGCGGGGTCGAACTCCCACGCGCCGCCCTTGGAGCGCCCGCGGGGCGAGATCCTGCGCACGGAGATGTCGCCGTGGCCCTGCCGGTAGTGCAGGTGGATCGCGCGGCGCTCGCCGTCGGCGTCGGCGCGAATCGTGATGCGTGCGTCGGCACCCGGGAACATGTCGGGGAGGAAGCGGCGCGTCTGCGCACCGGCGAGCGCCTTCCAGACGGGCGCCGGGTTCCGGAACACCCACTGCGTGTTGTGGGGGAGGGATACACCCGTCTTGTGGTGCACGGGCCGCGCGCTCGTCTCGCCGCTGGGGGAGGTGAACGTCACGGTCACGGGCACGCCGCGCTCGCCGAAGCCGTGCGTGCTGAGCGCCCTGGGCAGCGTCCATGCGGCCCGCGGGCGCTTGTCTCCGGCATGGGCCACGCCGGCTGTGGCGAGCAGCAGGATCCCGAGGGCGAGGGTGCGCATGCGTGAGGCCTCCAGGGCGCTTGGACGCCTTCGCGCCGCGTGAGTTCCCGATCTACTCGTCTTGGAAGAGGTCGGCGAGGCTGCGGCGGTTCTCGCGCCACATCTGGAACCAGGCCTCAGGGCTCCGCAGTTCCTGCCCGGTCAGCTCGTTGGCGGCTGCAACCATGGGCTTGGCAAGGGCTTGCCAGCGGCTGCGCGCCTGCTCGCCCGTCTGCCTGGGGCCGTACAGGACCGGGTTGTCGCGACCGCGGACGCCGGGGCGCTCCTTGATCGTGACGCTGATGAGCTCACCCAGGATCTTCGCCCGGCTGCGGCTGCCCTTGTAGGCGCCGAGCGTCTTCATGGCCCTCGCGGCGGCGCGTAGGTTCTTCGACTTCTTCATGATCGCCAGCAGCGGCCTGACGGCGCCCTCGGGCTGGAGCGCGCGCGTCACGTCCATGGCCTTGGCCTGGATGGTCGTGAAGCCCTTGTGGATGGGTCCGCGCAGCAGCGAGCGGTAGTGCTTCCAAGCACCCGCGTCGCCCATCGCTTCGAATGCAGCGAGGGCCGCACGCTTCAGCGCGGGGTCCTTCTTGCGCAGGACCTTGCCTACGGCGGCGAGCAGCGTCTTGCGGTCTGCTGTATCTGCAACGGCGTGCGCTTGGACGACGGACTCGAGGCCGCTCGTGACGGCCTTGGTCTGCTTGGCCTTCAACGACGTATCCAACTGCTTGACGACCTGCGCGATGGTCACGGTCTCGGCGTGTGCGGTCGTGGTGACGCTGAGCAGGGCTGCGATGAGCAGGGCTGAGAGCGCGAGGCAGGGGCTTGCGTGGCGCAATGACATGGGCATCTCCTCCGTTGGGTCTTCTCCCAACGTGGCCCTTCAGACGCCATCGCTCGTGAGGAGTTTGCCAGCTCCCGAAGCTCTTACGGAACTCTTGCAAACGGCAGAGCCGACGGTCCCCATGCGACCTCCGGTCGCACGGGGCCTACTGGAGGAACTTGGGAACCGATGCGCGCTCGCCGGCTCGCACGCTAGCTCGATCGCGCATCGGATTGACTGGTACCTCGGGGAGGATTCGCACCTCCATCGCGGGATTCGTAGTCCCGCATGCTGTCTGTTGCACCACCGAGGCTTGGGAAGTTGGGGCGAACGATGAGACTTGAACTCACTTGACCGGGTTCACAGCCCGGTACCTCGACCCTTCGGACTCGTCCGCCATGTTGTTGTCGGGGCCCACGGGAGGAGTCGAACCTCCATCCGCCCCTTACGAGGGGGCGTCCGCACCGTGCACGCGGGCTTGATGTTGGCTGGCGCGGCAGGATTCGAACTCCCATGCGACCTCTGGTCGCACGGGTCCTACTGGAGGAACTTGAGAACCGATGCGCGCTCGCCGGCTCGCGCGCTTGCTCGGTCGCCCATGGGTTCCTCGAACTGCTGGCTGGCGCGGCAGGATTCGAACCTGCATGGTCTCGGTTAACAGCCGAGTGCCTTGCCAAATCGGCCACACGCCAGGGTGATTTGGTGCCTCGGGGAGGGAACGATCCTCCAACCTCGGGGTTAAGAACCCCCTGCTCTGCCAGTTGAGCTACCAAGGCACGTGAACGCTGAGTGGACCCATCGGCGAGACTCGAACTCGCGCTTCCGCCATGGCAAGGCGACGTGCTGCCGCTACACAACGATGGGATGGTCGCTGGGGCCGGAGTTGAACCGGCGGCCTCTCGGGCTTCAACCGAGCGCTCTACCTGCTGAGCTACCGCAGCGTTGGTAGCGCGTGCAGGAGTCGAACCTGCGACCTACCGCATATCAGGCGGACGCTCTCCCGACTGAGCTAACGCGCAACGCACGAGAAGGGGCGCCGCACGACCGCGCGGCTACGACTTCGGCTGTGAATTTCGAATTCGCATACCGAAGCCGTTCATACCTCGTCGCGTGTTGCGCGAGGTATGCGGGAAGTTCGGAATGCGGTCGAAGGAAGTCATCACGGCAATAGAGACGTAGCTCCACAACCGCGGGTTCCGGACACTTCGAGCTTTTTGCGTCCGCGCAATCGGCGCTTGCTTGGGTATACGATCCGCGTTCCCCAACTTGGAGCACCTCATGAGCGACACCCCGATTGGATCCATCGTCTGGCGCGACTTGACCGTGCCCGACGCCGAGGGCGTGCGGGACTTCTACGCCGAGGTCGTCGGTTGGGACGTCAAGCCGCATCCGATGGGGGAGTACGACGACTACGAAATGGTCGCGAAGGGCACCGGCAAGACCGTCGCCGGTGTCTGCCACGCGCGCGGCTCCAACGCGTCGGTGCCACCCCAGTGGCTCGTCTACGTCGTGGTGGAGAACGTCGCGGAGAGCGCCGCTCGCTGTGCCGCGCACGGCGGCACGGTCGTCGACGGACCGCGCCCCATGGGGGAGAAGGCCTTCTGCGTCGTCCAGGATCCCGCCGGCGCCGTGCTCGCGCTGATGGAGGCATAGCGGGGACCCATGGCGCGCATCAACGACGGCAACCTGCTGCAGCACTTCACCGAGTGCTTCGTGGCCGAGCGGCTCGTCGCCGCCGGCGACGGCGGACTGCGTCTCGTCGCCACGCATGCGATGGCACCCTTCGAGCCGGCTCGCAATCCCGAGACCCACGAGCACAACGCGCGCCTGCGCAACCTGCTCCGGGCGCTGCCTGCGGAGAGCGCCACCGCCGTCGTGCGTGCGTACGCCGCCGTCGAGGCGTCCGCGACGCACTACCCCAACAGCGCCGAGCTGATCGCGGGTCTGATCGGGCGCGCGCAGCTCGACGGCGTCCTCTGCGAGGTCGACGCCGACGCGCGGCTCGCGCTGGAGCGTGCGTGGCCCGAAGACCGCATGCAGGTGGACGGCCGCAGCTGGCGCGATGCCCTGGCCGCCGGCGCGCTCTTCCCGCCCGAGGAGTTGGGGCGTCCCTGGCTGGTGAGCCTGGACCCGTACAGCTGGCTGCTCGACGGCGAGGCCAAGAAGGAAGCCCGCGGGCCATACCTCGTGCGCGAGGATCTCGAGACCCTGCGCCCCCTGCTGGCTGCGCATGCCAAGAGCGGGCAGCCGGGCGCCTGCACGATCTTCGCCTACAAGGCCGACCCGCAGCACGCCAAGGGCTTCCGCACCCATGTGCTACGCGTGGCCGACCGCCTCGGGCTGGAGCGTGCCGTGCTCGGTATTCCCGGGCCCGAGGGCACGCGGCATCTCGGCATCGTGCTGAGCTCTCTCGTGGATCTCGCGGCCGAGACGGCCGAGGCGTGGCACGCCTATCTGGCCGAGGGGTAGGATGCGCCCATGGCGCGCTCCGCTTCCCTCCTCCGTCTCGGCTGCCTGCTGGCCGTGGTCGCACTCTGCGTACCGCCGGCACGGTCGTGGGCGGAGGACGACGAGCCGCAGCTCGACGTGCCCGTCATGGTCGCTGCGCAGCTCGAAGCGCAGGACGCCGGCGCGACCGGTCGCGTCGTGCTGCGGCTCGCGTTCGACCCGCTGGAAGATCTCGATCGTCCCTACTCGATCCAGCTGCGGCTGACGGCTGCGCGTCGCGAGCTGCTCGTCCTCGATCACGCCGCCGATCCGCCCGTCGTGCGCTGGCGCAAGGGCAAGCAGGTCGCCTACAGCGTTCCGGTGCCGCTGCCCTTGCACGTGAAGGCCGGCGCCCCGATGGAGCTCTACCTGGGCTTCTTCGATCCGGCGCAGAAGCGCGTCTATCCCTCGCGCAACGACGGCCCGCGCAACGTGAATCGCGTGCGCGTCGCGAAGTTCACGATGCCCGACTTCGGGCCCATCGTCGAGGGTCCGATGGTCGAGGCGCTGCTGGGCGCCGCGGGAGATCTCGCCGCCCAGGGCCGTGAGGCCGACGCGTGGAGCGCACTCGAGCGCGGCATCCGGCGTTCGGTGGAGGACGGCCCCAAGTACCGCTTCCGGGACGCCCTGCTCGACATGATGGTCGACGTTCCCGCGCCGCCCATCAGCGTGCTCGAGAAGGAGATCGTCGCCGGGCGCATTCGCGCCGAGAAGGAGCGCTACCTGCGGCTGATCTCGGGGCGCTGCTTCGACCGCAAGCAGTGGCACGCGGCGCTGCGCATCCTCGAAGCCATCGGCGGCAACCTCAGCGAAGAGGCCAGCGCCGCGGTGATCGGGGCACTCGACCTCGCCAAGCGTACCGAGCGCGACATCGACGACCTCAAGGTACGCATCCTGCGCAGCGCGACGGACGAGGACAAGGCCGCCGTCGGCGAGGCCGTGAAGACGCTGGGCTACACGGAGAAGCTCTTCGCCGCA
>JAHEIK010000249.1 GCA_024639415.1 Planctomycetota bacterium | reverse complement strand
CGCGAGTTCCTCGAGTTCGTCGAGCTTGCGCACGACCTCGAAGCGCAGGTCGACCGGCGGCGGGGCCTGTAGGAGACGCTCGTAGTGCGCCGTGGTCTGGGCCACCATGCGCTCCACCGTGAAGCCTGCCTCGTAGCGGGCGCGCGAGGCGGCCCCCATCGAGCGCCTGCGCGCGGAGTCGCCAAGCAACGCGCCGACATGCGCAGCCAAGGCTCGCACATCGCCGGGTGAGTAGAGGTAGCCGTTCTCGCCGGCGGCGACGAGGTCGGGGTTGCCGCCGACGTCCGTGGCCACGACCGGTAGGCCGCAGCCGAGGTACTCGAGGATCGAGTTCGAGAGCCCCTCGGTCTCCGAGCACAGGACGCCCACGTCCAGGTGCTTGAGCACGGCGATGGCGTTGCCGTTGGCCCGATACACATGCACACGGTCCGCGAGACCGCGAGCGCGGATCCGCTCGGCAAGGCGCGGCTGATCGGGCGGATCGTCGCCGGGGTCGTCGCCGATGAAGAGGACGTGCAACTGGGGATGCGCCTCGCGCAGCAGCAGGAACGCCTCGACGAGGTCGTCCTGACGCTTCAGTGCCTTCACGTTGGCCAGCATGCCGACGAGCGGTGCGTCTTCAGGTACGCCAAGCTCCGCCCGCAGCCCCGCCTCCGCCCCGACCTCGAAACGCGCCGGATGCTGCCCGTTGTGGACGACGTGGATCATCCCCGGCGGTACGTGCTCCGCAACGGCCGTGTGGCGCTTGACGGCCTCGGCGTTGACGAGCACGGCGCCGGCGAAGCGGTTCGTACGGCGCAGCAGCTGCAGCCAGCGCGGCGTCTGCCAGAAGCCCAGATCGCGCCGCGAGATGATCAGGGGCACCCCCGCCCGGCGTGCGAGCAGGGCACCTACGACGCTGGCGTCGTTCATGAACGTGTGCACCAAGTCGAAGCCCTGCTCGCGCACGTCGCGCGCCAAGCGTCGCACACGCGCGTAGCTGCGCAAGGAGCCCAGCGAGTCGACATGCACGACTCGCGCCGGCACGGGCAGCGTCGACTCGTCGAACCATGGGCTCTTGCGTAGGACCCAGACCTCGGCGTGCCACGCGGCGGGCAGGTGCTGCAGCAAGGTGTAGATCTGCCCTTCGGTGCCGCCACCGGGCCCGTTGTACGCGTCGACGAGCAGCAGCACCTTGCCCGACGTCCGGGCACCCGCGGCGTGCACGGCGCGGGCCGCGGCCTCCATGGTGTGCACCCACGCCACGGCTAGGCGCTCCCCGGCACGTAGGGCACATCGGACACGGTGAAGCGGCGCTTGCCGCTGACGGTGTCGTCGATACGTTCGACGCGCTCCCAGCGAACGTCGACCTCGGCTCCCATGCGCTCGCGGATCGCCTGCAGCACGTCGGCGAGATCGCTTGCGTCGGCCGCGCCCACCGTGTGCACGAGCAACGTCTCGCGGGCTGTCTGCCGAACCTGGAAGCGCACGACGCCTGCACGTCCGTAGAAGAGATGCGTGAACCATTCCCCGTGGATGCGCTCGCCGGCAGGCGTCGTGATGAAGTCGCTGGTTCGGCCGCGAATGGTCTCCAAGCGCGGATAGGGCATGCCGCAGGCACAGGGGCCCGGTTCGGCCCACGTAGCCACGTCGCCGGTCTCGTAGCGGATGAGGCCGAACGCGCGGTTGGTGAAGTCCGTGACGAGGACGCGCCCTTCGACCCCCGGCGGCACCGGCTCGCCGTCGTCGTCGACAAGCTCGATCACGCGGCCATGACCTAGGACGTGGAATCCCCCCTCGCTGCACTGCGCGGCCAGACACGCGCTCTCGCGACTGCCGTAGTAGTCGTAGACCGGTGCGCCGAACGCTTCTTCGATGCGGACGCGAGCAGGCGCGGAGAGTACCTCGGCCGACGAGCGGATCGCTCGGATGCCGAAGCCGCCGCGCGTGCCCTGCTCGAGCAGGTAGCTGGCGAACACGTCGAGTGCGGTCGCGTAGCCCTGCACGTACACGGGCTGGATGCGTGCGAAGGCCTCGGCGAAGCGCGCGAGGTCCTCATCCCCCATCCGGAAGGCGTTGAAGATGTGGCGGTCATGCAGCCGGGTCACCCAGCGCTCGCGTCGGCCCAGGGTGGCCAGGTCGCGATCGGAGCCCCACACGATCGCCATGCGGCACCAGGGGCGCAGCCCCCAGGTCTCCATGACGTGGACCTCGGTGGCGTGCACCCAGAGTTCATAGGCCCGGTCATGCCAGACGCGGACGGGCTCACCGGTCGAGCCGCCGCTCGCATCCTCGATCAGCTGCTCGACGGGGCGCGTGGGATCCCGCAAAGCGACGGCGTGGGCTTGGACGTCGCGACGGCTGAGGATCGGCAGGTCCGCGAGCCGGGTGCCGGGCCGGATGTGCTCGCGCCAGTACGGCAGGGTCTCGCCCGCCCAGGCCAGGTAGTCCGCCAGCTGTTCCCGCTGCCAGGCCTCGAACGCGACCGGGGGCAGGGCCCGCACGCGGCGGATCGTCGCCAGGCAGGCGCGCCAGCCCGGATTGCGCCGATTCGCCAGCAGGGTCCAGATCAGCCGCGGAATCACGTCAGCAGCCCCCCGGCCCGGCACCCCGCGTAGGGCCAGAGGGCTGTCGGCGGCTGGCTGCAGCGGTGGCGCACATACCTTCTATCGGTCCTCGGAGGCTCGCCGCAGCAGGGCTCCGCGCCCTCTGCGTCCGGACCTCGCGACGAGCATGACTGCCCTTTGTCCTGATTCTTGGACATTCTCGCGAGAAGACAGCATCCTTCAGGCGGGCTGTACGCCGATAGGGCCCCCTGGCACCCGCGTTGCGAGGCATGGGGCGCCTGACGTCGAGCGAACACCCGATTCCCAGGCCGCCCCGAACGCGGCCGATTCCGACCTGGAGCCCTGCGCGTGAGCACCGAGCCCTCATTTCTCGGAAGCCTGCTCCGCCGCATCTGGAAGCAGCGCTGGACGATCCTGGTGCCGATCGCCACCTGCGTCCTTCCGGCCACCATCTACGCCCTGCGCCTGCAGGAGACCTGGCGGGCGACGGCGCTCGTGCACGTGCGTGTCGTGCGACCGGAGCACATCGGTAGCGACCTGCCCGAAGAGAGCGCGGCGAGGCCCGAGGAGATGCTCGCCACCGTGCGAGACCGGCTGCTCGCGCGTGAACCGGTCGAGGCGGCCGCCCCCATCCTCTTCCCGGACGGTGACCTCGAGGATCCCCGCACGCTTGACGGCGTACGAGGCGCCTTCAGCTACGAGCAGAAGGGCACGTCCGCCTTCGGTGTGTCGCTCGACGCCCCCACCTCCGGCCAGTCGTTCAAGAGCACCAACGCGCTGGTGAAGGCGTTCCTCGAGAGCGAGCGCGGACTGCGGGTGCGTCGCGCGGAGAACAAGCTGGACTTCCACGACGCCGAGCTCACAGCGGCCAAGACGAAGTACGGGACCACGCTCGAGAAGCTCGACGCGCTGCGCAAGGTGCACGCCAAGAGCCTGCCGGAGCGCAAGGACGCGCTGCAGAGTGAGCTGCAGCGGATCGCAACCGAGGTGGCCGGCCAGGACGGGCTGATTGCAGGCGCCCGCGCCCGGATCCAGTCGCTGGACGACCAGCTCACGGCGCTGGACACGACGGCGCCCAAGGGTGTTCCCAAGACCACCGGTGCCGCCGAGGAAGCGCTGCGCATGCAGCTGGCCGAAGCCCAGAAGGCGCTGAACAGCTCCCAGACCGAGCTTGCGAAGCTGCGCTCACGCTACACGGAGAACTGGCCCGACGTCATCCGCATGCGCGCGGCGGTCGAAGTGCACCGCGCGTCCGTGAAGGAGGCGATCACCGCGCTCGAGAAGGTCCGCAGCCAGGCACGCGGGGAGGCCGGACGGACGGCGCTCGCCCTCTTGGAGGCGCGCCGCAGGAACTTGCGCGAGCTGCGCAAGACGGCCGCCGGCGACATCGAGTCCGCGGAGGCCCGCAAGCAGGCCTCCCGCGCTCGTGCCGCTGAGCTGCAGGGCGACCTCGACCAGATCCCGACCACGCAGGCCCTGCTGCGGCCGCTGCAACGCGACCTGGAGCAGGCTGCCGGCGTGCTCGAAGTGAGGCGCCGCAACGCGTCGGCGGCCCGCGCCGTCGTCGGCTTCTACCGCAACGGAGATCTCTCCGACACGACGGGCTACCGCGTGGACGCCTGGGCGACCGAGCCCACCAATCCCGTGGGCCCGGTCCGCTGGCGCTACCTGGCGACGGCGCTCGTCATCGGAGCGCTGCTGGCCTACGGGCTGTTCCTGCTCCGCACGCGCATCGAGAGTTCGCGTGTCGAGCAGGTCGAGGACGTGTCCGATCTCTTCCCGGAGGCTGTCGTCGTCGGCATGCCCGACGTCGCGGGCCGCGCGAAGCGCGGAGGACGGCGCGGCGTCGCTGTGGGCGATCTGGTGGCGGGGGCGTACGTCGTCGGCTGCGTCGGGCTCTCGGCCCTGGCCGTGGCGACCCACCGCGGCTGGGATGGCGCGCCCGACTGGCTGCGCTGGCTCATCGGCGCCTGATCCGACCAGCCGCAAGCGGCTTCCGCTGCGTGCGACGTCCATCTGGATCGACAGACAGGGACCTGCCCGAGCACGCCCAGCGCACAGACCCTCTGGTCAGCGGACGATTCGGTCGCTATCCTCGCCGGACTTCTGGGTGCTTGCGTGGTGGGGGTGTGCATGTCGATTCGCTATGTCGTTGCATTGTCGGTGGTTGCAGCGTTCGCGCTGACGCCGGCGGGTCCGGGCTGGACGGCGACGTTGCCCGCGGGCTTCGTCGAGACAGCCGTGGGCAGCGACTGGAATCAGGTCGCGGGACTGACCTTCGACGGCGACGGGCGCATGTTCGTCTGGGAGCGCGGCGGCAAGGTCTGGATCGTCGAGGACGGAGTCAAGCGCGCCGAGCCGTTCCTCGACCTCAGCGAAGAGGTCGGCGGCTGGCGGGACTACGGCCTGCTGGGCTTCGCGCTGCATCCCGACTTCGCGCACACGGGGCACGTCTATCTGCTGTACGTCGTGGACCACCACCACCTGACGAAGTTCGGCACGCCGGCATACGACCCGGGGGCCAACGAGTACTTCCGCGCAACGATCGGCCGGATCACGCGCTACACGGCACAGGCGCCGCCCGGGGACGACCACTTCGACCACGCGACGAGCATCGATCCGTCGACGCGCAAGGTGCTGGTCGGCGAGAGCATCGACACGGGCTTCCCGATCCTGCACCAATCCCACGGCATCGGAACCATGTTCTTCGGCACGGACGGCACGCTGCTGGCCTCCTGTGGTGACGGAGCAAGCTACTCGAGTGTGGACACCGGCGGCGCAGACGGCTCCCAGGGCAGCGGGAGCTACTACGCCCAGGGCCTGGCCGAGGGCATCATCCGCCCGAAGGAGGATGTGGGCAGCTACCGCTCGCAACTGGTCGACTGCCTGAACGGCAAGGTCATCCGCATCGATCCGGAGACGGGCGACGGACTCGCGTCGAATCCGTTCTACGACGGAGCGCAGCCGCGCGCCCCGCGCTCGCGTGTCTGGGTGCTCGGGCTGCGCAACCCCTTCCGCATGTGCCTGCGTCCAGGCAGCGGCAGCCACTTTCCCTCCGCCGGCGACCCCGGCGTGCTCTACATCGGGGATGTGGGCTGGGGCAACTGGGAGGAACTCAACGTCGCCAAGGGTGGCGGAGCCAACTTCGGCTGGCCTGCCTTCGAGGGCATGACGGAGCACACCGGTTACTGGAACGAGGAGGTGGCCAACCTCGACGCACCCAACCCGCTTGTCGGCGAGGGCGTGTGCGCCCAGCCGTACTTCTATTTCCGCGACCTGATCCAACAGGCCACGCTCGATCCCAATCCGTCATTCGCCAACCCGTGCGATCCGGCACAGGCAATCCCCGCAACCAACGATCTGTTCGTGCACACGCGTCCGGCCATCGACTGGAAGCATGGAGGCAGCGGCCCCGCGCGCACCGGGATCTTCAACGGCCTCAACGCGGGCGTCGTCAGGCTCGATCACCCGTCCTCGCCGGTGCCCGGACCCAACTTCGGCGGCAACTGCTCGGTGGGCGGCGTCTGGTACACAGGCACGC
>JAHEIK010000248.1 GCA_024639415.1 Planctomycetota bacterium | reverse complement strand
TTTACGGGGCAGGCCGTGCCGGGGCACGGCCTGCGGCCAGCCACGTCTCATGCACATGCAGCCAACGCACGCGATAGGGCGCCAGGGGATAGCGTTCGAAAACGACCGTGCTCAGCCTGCCCCGCACCACGCCCGCGCGGCGCTGCCACTCCTCGTAGGTCGCCACGATGATGCGCTCGTCCACGAGGCGGCAGTCGTAGGCCTCGATCCAGATCGCAAAGCCCTCGTCCTGGGAGCCGTGCAGCTCGCGCAGTCGTGCCAGCAGCGGCTCGCGCCGCTCGACCACGCCGTCGGGGGTGATCATCTCGAAGGAGGGGGCGAGGGCCTCGTCGAGGCGCAGCCACGTGGGATCGTCGGCCGGCACCGCGGCGCGGAACCAGTCCACGAAGAAGCGATGCAGGTCTTCGATCTCTGCGCGGCAATCATCGGCGGCTTGCTGCGTGAGCATGGCTGCGAACGTAGCGTGCCCGGCGGAGGAGAGTCGACAAGGATTCGGTGTGGGACCTGGTCCCCGGCCCGCTGGTGTAGGTCCAGGTCGCCCTCGTCGGCGGCGCGCCCGCACTTCCCCCCCGGCCTGGTGTGGGAAGAACGCGGACGACCGGGGGTGAGGAGCTTTCTCCTTCGCTACACTCTTGCCGTGAAGGAGGCCCGCATGCGGACGACCCTCGGCGTGATGCTGCTGCTCGTGCTGTTGGGCGCAGCCCTCTCGCACACCGTAGCGCCGCCTGCGACCGCCGAGGAGCGTGGCACGCCGTCCATCGATTGGCTGCTCGACCTGGACGAGGCACGCGCCAAGGCGCGTGAGACCGGGCGACCGATCCTCGCGGTGTTCCGCTGAGAGTTGTGAAGGGACTGCGGGTCCTTCTACGGGCAGGTTGTCCGGTTCACCCCTGAGCTCATGAAGGCGGCCGCGCCCTACGTCTGCGCGCGCATCACGAACATGAAGGGCGTGGATATCCACACCTTCGACTTCGACTTCGACCTGACGTTCGCCGCGCTGCTGATGCACGCGGACGGCACGATCTACCATCGCTACGGCGGACGCGACTACACGAGCCCTCAGTCTCACTTGTCCGTCGCCAGCCTCGCCGACGTGCTGCGCAAGACACTGCCCGAGCACGTGGCCTACGCGAAGAAGCCGACGCCACCGCAGGCGCGCGCGGCCCTGAGCGTGGACCGCATGCCGGCCATGCAGCGCAAGCGCAACCAACCGGACTGCTACCACTGCCACAACGTCCACGACGCCATGACCGAGGAGCTGCAGCACCGGGGGCGCTTCCAGAAACGCGACGCCTGGCGCTATCCCGACCCCCGTGAGGTGGGCTTCCACGTCGAGAAGGACGACCAGGCCGTCGTGGCCGGTGTCGAGCCGGACTCGCCCGCGGCCAAGGCCGGCTTGAAGAAGGGCGTCCGCCTGCTGACGCTGGGCACCGCGCGCATCCTCACGATGAGCGACGTGCAGCGCGTCTTGCACGAGGCGGCCGGTGGCGCCGACCGCATTCCCGTGACGTTCCGCCTGGGAAGCAGGGAGCACGCGAGCGCAATCCAGCTGGCCGCCGGCTGGAAGGAGCCTTCGCCGCTCCACTACTCGTGGCGCGCGTCCAAGTGGAAGCTCTCGCCCAAGCCCGGCTTCGGTGGACCTCGGCTGAATCCCGGGGAGCTCGTCGCCGCGGGGCTGAAGGCGGGCACGTTCGCCTTCAAGGTCCAGTACGTCGTCACGTGGGGACCCAGTGCCCACACGGGGCGCAACGCCCTGAAAGCGGGCATCCGCAAGGGCGATGTCATCCTGAGCATCGCCGGGCGCAATGACTTCGAGAGCGTCGAGCACTTCCACGCGTGGTTCCGCCTGACGCAGAAGGCCGGTGCGAAGGTCGTCGTCGAGCTGTTGCGGAGCGGCAAGCGGCGCTCGGTCGAACTGACCGTCGTCGACTAGCGACGACGCCTCTGTGGGCGCAACTCGATGCGCGCGTGATGTGAGGGTTTCGCCTTGATCTCGACCTCGGTCACGCCCACCTCGCGGGTGATCTGGTCGAACACGATCAGCTGGTAGCGCCCCGGTGGCAGGTGGAAGCGCGCACGGCCCGAGTGGTGCGTTCGTGCGTAGGTCTCCTTCGGCCGCGCGTCCCCCGGCTTCCAGCCCCGGGCCTTGGCCAGCACGGTGACGGGGCGATCCAGACGTCCGCGCTTGCGGGTCACGTCGACGAAGAGCGGGCCCGTCCGGCGGATGAAGATCGTCTGGCGGCGGAACTGGCTCGAGGTCCACAGGATGGCGCGGGTGGCCGGGAAGCCTTCCGCACGGATCTCCAAGGGAATGTCCTCGTCGGGTAGGCGCGGGAGAGCGAAGTCCCCCTCGATGTCCGTGCGTGTCGTGCGGCTCGACCATGGCGTCTTGATCGTCACGAGCGCCCCGTGCACTGGGAGCTTGCGGCCGTCGACGATGCGCCCCATGCGCGGATTGGTGGCCTCGAACCGCAGGGGGCCGAGGTCGCGGACTTCCTCGCTGGTGAAGGGACGCGGCTCCTCCACGAGCAGCGGAGGGAAGCCGCGCATGCGGAAGACGAAGAGTGCCGGCTTGTCCACCGGCGGGCCGCGGCGCGTGAAGCGTCCGTCCTGCTTCAGGTGGTGGTCGAGTCTGTCGTGCCGTGAGCCGCGCGCCAGCGTGCTCGTCACGACGGCTCCCTGGGGTACATCCTCGAAGCGGCCTTTGGCGCGCGTGCCGTCGAGCAGCCGCACCTCGAGGGGGAGCGCCCCCGGGCTCGTGTTCTCGATCTCCTGGCCCTCGTACGTGCGCAGCGTGTAGGGCAGGTCGCGAGCGCTCACGTAGATGGTGCCGGTCTTCGACTCGAGTCGCGAGAGCTCGAAGCGCCCCTTCTGGTCGGTCCGGGTGGCGGCCTGCTCGCCCTTGTCCTTGCCGGCCCAGTTCACGAGCGCCTTCCAGATCGGCTGGCCACGCTTGTCGTGTACCGTGCCGCGCAGCGCCGCGCCGAGTGGGAAGGTGATGAGGATCGTGCTCTCCTTGCCGGCCTCGAGCTTGACGTCGCCCGCCTGCATCGGAGCGCCGGGCAGGGTGGCGGTGGCGTAGACATGCTGCGGTGCAAGGTCCTGCAGCAGGTAGCCGCCCTGCTCATGTGTGTCCGCCGGCAGCAGGGGCCAGTAGCCCTGCCCCGCGCGCAGGTGCACGTCGGCGTGGCCGATTGCGGCCCCCTTCGCGTCCTCGATGCGGATGCGCAGCGAGGCGGGGGCGCCCACGACGATGTCCCGGCGCTGCGTCTCGTCGTAGTCGCGGAACCTGCAGCCGCTCGGGCTGGGCGCCTTGACCACGAAGCGCGGCGCGACGATGGCCACGGGCTGCACGTACTGGTTCAGCGGAACGCCCAGGAACTCGTACAGGCCCTGCTCGTTCGTGCGGGTGACGGCGGTGCGCATCGACGTCAGGCGCGCTCGGGCGCGCTGCCGGTCCGTCTCCACGGCGCGATGCTCGAAGATGGTCTCCCCGCCGTACTGCAGGCGCACCTCGACGCCGGGCAGCGGCTTCTCTTCAGGCGTGGTGACGGCCCCACGCAGACGCCCACCGTCGCCGACCCGGATCTCGAAGTCCTCGAGCGACACGTGGAACATCTCGCGCTGTAGGTGCGGCACGAGACCCTCCGTGCGCACGACGATCTGCACCGGGTGGTTCGGCCGCACGGCACGCAGGACGAAGCGGCCTTCTTCGTTCGTGCTCGTGGCGGCGACCTCTCGGCCGAAGTCGTCGTCCCAGACGATGACGCTCGCGTCGGCGATGGGCGCGCTGCCCGCTGCGCGTACCACGCGCCCGCGGATCTGGATGCCGGCCTGCAGCACGACCTGGGTGACCTCGCCCGGCTGCGCGTGTGCCCGGTGGGTGACGTAGCCGTCCTTCGTCGCGCGGAAGACGAGATCCGAGACGCCCGCATCCTCGAGCACGAATGCGCCGTCCTCGTCGGTCGTGCCAAGGGGCTCGCCTTCGTCGTCGGTGATCTCGACGTCCTCGAGCAACGCTTCACTCTCGAACGCGACGACGACGAACTCGTAGGGCCCGGTCGGCTCCTTTGCTTCCGGTTCGGTCGCCCCGCCCTCGGTCTCGCCATGCCCCGGCGCGGTGCCGCTGCCCTTCAGCGTCGGCGCGCCCTGAGGCCGCTCCTCGCCGCGCTCGCTCGGTGTGGCGGGGCGCCAGCTCTCCTCGCGGGTGCCGTCGATCTCCTCCTGCTCCCGCCCGTCCGTGGTGAGGAGGACGACCGCGCCCAGCACGAGGAGCGCGGCCAGGCCCAGCGGGATCAACACGCGCGGCATCGGGACTCCTTGGCTGAGGAGCATAGCAATGTGCACGCGACGGAGGGCTGGGCTGGGCCGTAGACTGTCGCGCCGCCCCAAGGAGATCCTCCCATGTCACTGCGCTCCCTCGTGTCCCTGCTGTCCCTCGCCCTGCTCCTCGCCGCTTGCGGCGGAGACGACGCCGTGTCCGTGAAGCTCGCCCACGAGCAGCCGGTCTACGCCGACGGCGACGTCCAGCTGAACGGCTTCATGGCCTACGACGCGAACCGCAAGGGCAAGCGTCCCGGCATCTTGGTGGTGCACGAGTGGTGGGGCCTGCAGGACCATCCCCGCGAGCGCGCCGAGCGCCTCGCGCAACTCGGCTACGTCGCCCTCTGTGTCGACATGTACGGCGACGGCAAGACGACGGACGATCCCAAGGTGGCTGGGAAACTCGCCGGCGCCTTCTACGGCGACCGTGCCGGCCACGGGCGCGCCCGGCTCAAGGCGGCCTACGACCTGCTCGCGCAGCACCCTCGTGTGGACAAGGCGAAGATCGGCGTGATGGGCTTCTGCTACGGAGGTAGCGTCGCGCTCGAATCCGCCTGGGCGGGCTGGGACGTGAAGGGTGTCGTCTGCTTCCACGGCAACCTCACGACCCCGAGCGAGGAAGACGCCAAGAACGTCAAGGCAGCCGTGCTCGTCTGCAACGGCGCCGCCGACGCGTGGGTGCCTCCGGAGATGGTGCAGGGTTTCTCAGAGGCAATGGAGAAGGCAGGCATCACGTTCAACGTGAAGTCCTACGAGGGCGCGGTGCACGCCTTCACGAATCCGGGTGCTTCGGAGCGCGGCATGGACAACGTCGCGTACCACAAGGCCGCCGACGAGCAGTCCTGGAAGGACATGGTGGCGTTCTGGAAGCAGCATCTCGGAGAGTAGGCAGGCACTCACGCTCCTGCCGGCCGCCTGCGTGCAGGTCCACGTCACGTCGTGTGTCCGAGCGCCGGATGAAGATGACGCATGGAGGAATCCATGCCCGAATGGTTCGACCGCTGGCTGACGTCGCTCGAGGTGCTCTCGTGGTGGGAGGTCCTCGTCTACAGCGTCGTGGCGGCCTTCATCGTGCAGTTCCTCGTGACGCGCATCGTGAAGGTCGTCTCCAGACGCACCGAGACGACGCTGGACGACACCGCGCTCAGCGCGCTGCGCTGGCCGCTCTTCCTGACGGTGCTCTTCGTCGGTATCAACGTCATGCTGAAGGGGCTCGAGCCGATCAACCCAGGGAGCAACGCTCCCAACGGGAAGATCGCCGAGTATCAGGAGTGGCTGGAGATCTGGTCGCGCTGGACACCGCGCATCGTGGCCATCATGGTCACGGCCGGCGTGTTCGTCTGGATGCGCGCGCTGATGAAGATCAGCGATGCGATATTGGACGCCCTGGCCCGACGTGCCGACGACTTCAAGTGGATCGAGCCTGCGAGCCTGCCGCTGTACGAGATCGGCACGAAGCTGCTCATCCTGGGCGGTGCCGTCTACGGCGTGATGATGGCGTGGAACATCGATCTGACGGCCTGGCTGGCGTCGGCGGGAATCCTGGGTATCGCCATCGGCTTCGCGGCCAAGGACACGCTGGCCAACCTCTTCGCGGGCATCTTCATCCTCGCGGACGCGCCCTACAAGCTGGGGGACTTCATCGTGCTCGAGACCGGGGAGCGCGGCAAGGTGACCGACATCGGCATCCGCTCGACCCGCATCCTCACGCGCGACGACATCGAGATCACGCTGCCGAACGGTCTGATGGCCAACTCGAAGATCATCAACGAGTCGAGC
>JAHEIK010000247.1 GCA_024639415.1 Planctomycetota bacterium | reverse complement strand
GAACCGTGCGCTGGGCGGGTATGCAACCCGCCCCTACGGTGACGTCGCGTGGTCGACCGGCGCACCCATCCCCGGTTGCATGTAGGGGCGGCATACATTGCCGCCCGTGGAACCGTGCGCGCTGGGCGGGTATGCAACCCGCCCCTACGGTGACGTCGCGTGGTCGGTCGGTGCACCCATCCCCGGTTGCATGTAGGGGCGGCATACATTGCCGCCCGTGGAACCGTGCGCTGGGCGGGTATGTAACCCGCCCCTACGCGGCGCCGCAAGGAGGTTAGGACGTGGCGTGGTCTGCAACGCGAGGACGACGCCGACGCAGCGCCGCCGAGCGCTAGCGGTTGTCGGCGGGGGCGTCCTCGGAACCGCCGGTTACTGACCCGAACGGGATCGAGCCCTTGGTCGCGCGCTTGAGGAACAGCAGGGCGAACGCCGTGTCGCACGTGTCGGTCGGCGTCAGCGTCGTCTTCGTGTCCCAGTGGCCGTCGCTCGCCTGACGGTTGAGCAACTCCTGGCCCATCTCGTTGTACCAGCGGTGCGACCCGACGAGCCTGAGGTCCAGCAGGTCCATGGCACGCTCGAGCGCGTAGAGCCAATAGACGTGGTAGATGTTCATCTGCCGCTTGCCGGGGTTCTCGAACGGGCTCCAGTTCTTCTCGAGCCAGGCGATGCCGTCGAAGATCGAGTCCTGGACCTTCTTAGCGTCGGGACGCTTGTTCCAGCTGTCCCGCGTGCGGCCGCCATCCGTGAGGATGAAGCGCGCCATCTCGATGTTGGCGAGGCCACAAGCGGTCATGCCGCCGGTCGGCTGGCCCTCGTCCGGATGCTCCTGGCCCTTGATGTAGGCGAAGCCGCGTGCCTTGGCCGTGCGCGTGGCCTTCGGATCGACCGGGTCCTGGTAGGTGACCTCGGCGCCGTCGTCGTCCTGCTGCTCGAGGGAGAAGCTGAGGATGTCCTCCCAGACCTTCTTCTTGACCTTGATGCCCATGCGCTCGGCAGCGAACAAGGCCAGGGCGGCGAGCTGCGTGCTGGATAGATCCTCAGGACCGCCGGGTGCGGCCTGCTGGCCCTGGTAGTTGTAGCGCCAGCCGCGCGCGGTGCGCATGTCGACGAGCTGGTCGACCAGCTTGCCCGCCCACTGGCGGTAGCGACCGGTAAGCTTCGGCTTGGCCTTCTTCTTCTTCAGCGTGCGTGACATCTTCGACTGGTCGGCCGTGGCCGTGACGGCCAGCAGGAGCATGCTGACCTCGTAGGACGAAGCCGGCTTCTTGTGGTTCTTCCAGAGGTAGTCGAAGCCCTTCTTGATGACCGGGTCCTTGAGCGGCTGCTTGCACTTGAGCAGGGCGTAGAGCGAGAGCGCGGTGGGGCCGGCGTGGTACTGCTCGTTGCCGCCCTGGCCGCCGCCGTAGGTGGCGTTGCCCTTCATGCCGCCCCAACTGCCGTTGCGGCCCTGCTTCTTGCGCAGCCAGGCAACGCCCTTGTCGATGGCCTTGGTGACCTGCTTGCCGCTGAAGGTGGTCTCGTCCTCGTAGAACTCGCCTCCGTCGTCGTCTTCCTCTTCTTCGCCCTCATCGCCTTCCTCGGCGGAGACGGGAGCAGCAGATTGGAAGAGGGCCCCGGAGGCGATGAGACCCAGCAGGGCGACCACGAAGAGCAGGGGGAGGAATCGGAGCGTACGCATGCCCCAAGAATAGCAGGTGGAGACGCGCCCGGCGTCCTTCCGGAGGGTTGCCCGGCCCCAGTCCGGGGCCCCAGGCCCATCCTGTCGGTCCCCGCGGCGATGGTGCGTCCATGTCGCAGGAACGCCGCCCCGGTCTGGTCGAGCTCTTCGGGATGGAGGAGGACGTCCTCGCGCCGGGCCGCATCCGCTGCCGTCTGGCGACCGATGAGCGCCACCAGAACATCCAGGGGGTGATCCACGGGGTCGTCCCCGTCGCCCTCATGGACACGGCCATGGGGCACGCCCTGGACAGCCTGCTCGCCGCGGGCGAGTTCTGCAGCACGACCCAGATCTCGGTGCAGTTCCTCCGGGCCGTCCGGCCGGGAGAGCAGATCGAGGCGGTCGGCGAGGTCACGCGCAAGGGCCGCCGCATCGCCTACCTCGAGGGCGTCTGTCGCAACGAGGCAGGCGACCTCGTCGCGCGGGCGCAGGGCACCTGGTACGTCGGCAAGGTCAAGGCCTAGGGAGCGCGCGATGCGCGCAGGGCGTCAGGCGCTCTTCTTGTTCTTTAGCCGCCGGTAGAGCGTTGCCCGTGCCACGCCCAGCGCCTTGGCCGCGCGCGTGGTGTTGCCGCCGCTCTCCTCCAAGGCGAGGTGGAAGGCCAGCTCTTCGATCTGGCGCAGGGGCATCAAGCGGCCGGTGGTCGGATCGTGCAGGATCGACAGCTTGCGACTGCGCGGGCCCTCGGGGCCACGGCCGCGCGGGCCGGCCGACTGCGAAGGCGACGGACAGGACGCCTCCGGATGCTGTACGGCATCCGGCAGGTCGGCCGTGGTGACGCGTGTCCCCGGGCGCGCCGTGAGCAAGGCGTGATAGACCGCATTCTCGAGCTGACGCACGTTGCCGGGCCACGGATGGCGCTGCAGCAGGGTCAGTGCGTCTTCGGCGATCCGGGCGATCTCGCGCCGGCCTGCGTCTTCCCGGTGCTTGTGCAGGAAGTGGTAGGCCAGCTCAGGCACGTCGCCGGGCCGCTCGCGGAGCGCGGGCACCACGATCGGGAACGCGACGAGGCGGTAGAAGAGGTCCTGCCGGAAGCGGCCTTCGGCAAGTTGCTGCTCGATGTCGCGGTTGGTCGCCGCGACGATGCGCACGTCGATCGGGATCTCCGCCTCGGCACCCATCGGCAGCACGGTCCGCTCCTGCAGCGTGCGCAGCAGCTTGGCCTGCAGCTCCGGCGGCATCTCCCCGATCTCGTCGAGGAAGAGCGTGCCGCCGTCCGCCATCAGGACGCGGCCACGCTGGCTCTCCACGGCGCCGGGGAACGCACCCTGTCTGTGCCCGAACAGCAGCGGCTCGAGCAGGTCGGTGGGCGCGGCGGCGCAGTTCAGCGCGACGAAGGGGCCGTCGCGGCGCGGGCTCTCGTGATGCAGGGCTCGCGCCACCATCTCCTTGCCCGTGCCGCTCTCGCCGAGCAGCACGACGTTGATCGTCGAGCGCGACGCCTGGCGGATCTGCTCGAACACCTTGCGCATGGGCGGCGAGCTGCCGACGATCGCCTTGAGGCCGTGGCGGCGATCGCGCTCCTCGCGCAGCACCTTCACCTCGCGGCGTCGATCCCATTCGTGCTGGGCGCGGTGGACCACCGCTTGGAGCTGGGTGTCGCCGACGGGCTTGGCTACGTAGTCGAAGGCGCCGCGGCGCATCAGCTCGACAGCGCGCTCGAGGCGGTCGTCGGCCGTCACCACGACCACCGGGATGTCCGGCTGGTGGCGGGTCATGTGGCCGAGGAAGTGGTCCCCCGACATGCCCGGCAAGCCGAGGTCGAGGAACAGCATCGCCATGCCCTCTTCGATCAGGGGGCGACCTTCTTCCACGGACCCGGCCTCGTACACGCTGAGTCCGAGGCGCTCGAGGGCGGCAACGAGACCGCGACGACAGACAGCGTCGTCCTCGATGACCAGCGCGCGTACGGTCATGTCACCCCTTCCAGACCGACCTCCCGGCGTGGCAGCCCGGTCCGCAGTCTTTGTCGAACCGATGCGCACCCGGGGTGTAGGCGAAACTTGCCGAGTGCAGGCGCAGACGCCCAATTGTGGGGCTTTGGGTGCCCGTAGAGAGGCTAGCGATCGCCGTAGTTCGCCTCGAGGAAGGCCCGCAGGTCATCTCCGGCGACCGCACGGCACCAGTCGGCGTGCCCCAGATACCAGGCGATCGTCTCCGCCAGCCCCTCCTCGAGGGCCTTGACGGGCGTCCAGCCCAGCTCCTCGCGGGTGGCCCCGTCATCCAGCGCGTAGCGCTGGTCGTGGCCCGGGCGGTCGCGCACGTGCTCGATCCGCGCGCCGTCGCGCCCGCACGCTGCGAGGAGCGCCTCGACCATGGCGAGGTTCGTCCGGCCCTGGCCGCCGCCGAAGTGGTAGGTGGCTCCCGCCTGCCCCCGCTCCAGCGCGGCGAGGATGCCGTCGCTGTGATCGTCGACGTGCAGCCAGTCGCGCTCCTGCAGCCCGTGCCCGTACACCGGCAGGCTCTCACCCGCGTGCGCGCGCAGGATCATCAGCGGGATGAGCTTCTCGGGCATCTGCCGCGGGCCGTAGTTGTTGGTGCTGCGGGTGACGAGCACGTCCTGCCCGTGCGTGCGGAAGGCGGCCTGGGCCAGCAGATCGCCCGCGGCCTTGGTCGCCGCGTAGACGTTGGAGGGGGCGAGGGGGTGATCGGGGGCGGCGCGCCGCGGCGCCGCCAGGCTGCCGTAGACCTCGTCCGTGGATATGCACACGAGGCGAATGCCGGCCTCGCGGCAGGCATCCAGCAGCACCTGCGTGCCCAGGATGTTGGTCCGCAGGAACGGCTCCGGCTGGAGGATGCTCCGATCGACGTGGGTCTCGGCGGCGAAGTGCACGACTGCGTCGGGCTGGAAGCCGGCGAGCGCGCGCTCGACGTCAGCCGCCACGGCGACGTCGCCCCGGACGAACTGGTGGCGCTCGGCGCCGGGCAGGTCGGCCAGGTTCTCTTCGTGGCCCGCATAGGTCAGGGCATCGAAGGTCATGGCCGCTACCCCGGGGCGCTCGGCGAGGAGGCGGCGCAGGAAGGCGTTGCCGATGAAGCCTGCGGCGCCGGTCACGAGCACGCGTTGGGGGGCCATGGGGTCTCCAAGGGAACGGTCCGAAGGTAACAAGGCGCGAACCCCTTGCCTCAAGTCGGGCCTCCCGCGATGCGATAGGGGGGGTAGCCCCGTCGCGCCGAGAACGGAGGCACACATGGTTCGACCGCACGCGATGAACGGCCTCGCTCGCCAGGGTCCGATCCGCATCCTGGCCGCCGGCGATCTGGTCCCGGAGAACGACTTCGATCTCCTGATCCGGGCCTTTGCGGGCGTAGCCCGCCTCGATCCGCGCGCACGGTTGATCATCGTCGGCGAAGGCCCGGAGCGGGGGGCGCTGGAGCGCCTCGCGCAGGATGAGGGCGTGATCGAGTACGTCGGCATGCCCGGCGCCGTCGACGCGACGCGCATGCTCCACTGGTTCGAGCGAGCGCACGTCTTCGCACTGACCCGCCACGAGGGCTGCGGACAAGACCTTCCGGCATGCCTCTCGTGCGCGATGGCCGAGGGGTTGAGCGTCGTCGTGAGCGATGTCGGGCCCATCGGCGACCTGGTCGCCGACGGCACGAATGGACTCGTGGTCCCGCCCGGCCAGCGCTCCGCGCTCTCGCGCGCTCTGCACCTCGTCGTGGAGCACGACGTGCTACGGCAGCGCCTGGGCGCATGCGCCAGGTTCACGCTGGAGGTCGAGCACCGCCGTCGGTCAGCCTGACGCTGTCCGGCGCCGCCCCACCCGTGAACGTGAACGTCTGCGTCACCGTTACCGGCGTTCCCGGGACACGTGGCCCCGGTGCTTCGGGCGCGATCACGTGCGCGGAAACGGTGACGGGATGGGCGCCAAGCCGCCACGTGACGGAGTCACTTCGCCGGCTTGTCGCCCATGCGGATGCCCTCGACGCCCAGCGTGATGTGCACGTTCTCGCCGATGCCCTTGGGCATCGCCGTCATGCCGAACACCGAACGCTTGATCACGACCTCGCCCTCGAAGCCCATGCGGTGGCCGCCCCACGGGTCCTTGCCCTCGCCGATCTTCGTCATGCGGATGACGACTTCCTTCGTCACGCCGAGCAGCATGAAGTTGCCGACGACGCGGTAGGTGCCCTCACCGGCCTTCGTGATCTTCGTGCTCTCGAACGTGATCGAGGGGTGCTGCTCGACGTTGAAGAAGTCCTTGGCGCGCAGGTGCTTGTCGCGTGCCTCGTCGTTGCTGTCGATGCTCTCGGCGCTGATGTCGATCTCGACCTTGCTGGCTGCCAGGTTGCTGTCGTCGATGGCGAAGGTGCCGTTGAAGTCATTGAAGCGGCCGTGCGTGAAGGACACGCCCAGGTGCTTCACCTTCCAGTTCATGGCCGAGTGGCCCTTGTCGATCTTG
>JAHEIK010000013.1 GCA_024639415.1 Planctomycetota bacterium | reverse complement strand
ATGCTCGAGAGCCTTGTCCTTCTGGTCCAGCCGCGCGTAGGCGCAGGCCAGGTTGTAATGCGCTCCGAAGCGGTCCAGGGGGTCCGTGATGTGCTGCTCCAGCTTCACGGCGAGCAGCAGGGCGGCCAGCGCCTCGGCACGCTCGTCGTCTTCGGCGCGCTCCAGCAGGAGCTGACCCAGGCGCGCAGCAGCGGTGCCCTTCCAGTCGTCCGGCGCAGGCGCGGGTGCGTCCGGATGGATGGCGCCGCGGTAGAGGGCGAGGGCCTGCTCGGGTCGGCCACGCGGCACCATACGCGCGCGGACGGCGAGCACGAAGCCCGAGCGCGGCTCGATGCGGGCGGCGCGACTCAGGAGCTTCACGCCGGCGCTCCATGTCTCACGGCTGCCGCTGCGGCCGGCTGCGAGGATGCGCTCGACCGCCTGCTCGGTCGTGCGTCGCACGATCCGGTCGACGAGCCAATCGCGAACCTCGGCGGCGGCTTCGCCCGACGTGGCGCGAATGACGAGCACGCGCATGGGGCTGCCCATCTCGCGCACCATCCAGCCGTGCTCCAGGACGGCGTCGGCCAGGGCGCGCGTGAAGGCGCCGGGCTTCTCGTCGACCGCCACCAACGTCATCAAGGCCGCCGCGCGCTCGGGGCCCGCACCCTTCTGCAGCGGGATCGCGCGCACCGCGACCTTCTGCTCCTGGATGCCTGCGACCTTCGCGATGTCGAGCATCGCCTGCACGGTGGGGGCGTTGGCCGGCACGACGCCGGTCTCCGTCACCGCGGACCAGCCTGTGGGACGCTCGTCGAAGGAGGGCGCGAGGGCTTCGAGCCCGTAGCCCGGAACCTTGACCAGCGGCTGCTCGGGCGGGTCCTCGGCATGGGCCGAGGACGTGGCGCAGGCGAGCGTCAGCAAGAGCGCAGCAACGGACAGCAGGAAGCGCATGGCGGTCCTCCAGGGGAGGATCGTAGGCGCGGTCCTGTCACCGGGGTGTTAGATGGCTTCGACCGCCTGTACTTCGGGGATCACCTGCCGCAGATGCTGCTCGATGCCCATCTTGAGCGTGGCGGTCGAGCTGGGGCAGCCGGCGCAGGAGCCCTTCAGCTCCAAGTACACGATGCCGTTCTCGAAGCGGTCGAAGACGATGTCGCCCCCGTCCATGGCCACGGCGGGCCGCACCTGCTGATCGAGGATGGACTTCACCTGCTGCGCGACGAGCGAGTCGTCGGCGCCGTGCTCGTCCTGCGCCGGGAGGGCGTCGGTGACGACGGGCTCACCCGCTTCCAGGTGCTCGCGGATCTCGCGCAGCATCGCGGCGTTGACGTCCATCATGACGTCCTGGCCCGTGACCGTCACGGTCACGAAGTCCTTCGCGAGCATGACCGCCTTGACGCCGGGGACCCGGAACAGGCGCTCTGCGAGCGGTGCTCCCGTGGCCTGGGCGGCTTCGGTGAAGTCGAGCGCGCCGCGCTCGAGCAGCTGCTCCGAGACGACGTACTTGAGGGTGTCGGGGTTCGGGGTGAACTCGAGGGTGACGCTGATGCTCACGTGCCTTCTCCGTGCGTGCCGGCACACAATCTACCCGCCACGCGGCGCGGCGCGGCCCAGAGCCATGGAGATCAGCACGATCCCCACACTGACGTAGGTCATGCAGCCCCAGGCCAGCGCGTCCATCCCCACGCCGCGGTCCATCAGCTGGCCCAGGACGAGGGGTGCCAGGGCCGTGGAGAAGATCATGAGCGAGGACGACAGGGCCCGGATCGAGCCCAGGTGCAGCACCCCGTAGAGCTCGGCCCAGAGCGAGCCGGTCACGGGGCCGGCGGCGCCGGTCGTGGCGCCGGCCAGGACCATGTACACCAGCGCCGCCGTCGGATGATCGGAGGAGGCGAGGACGGCCATGCCGACGGCCAGCGGAATCAGGTAGAGCCGGACCAGACGCCGCGCCCCGAGCCGGTCGACCCGCGCGCCCAGGTAGAGCGAGCAGGCCGACTGCGCGATGGCGAACGGCACGAAGCAGCCGGCCAGCATCTCCATGCTCCAGCCCTTGGACTCGGCCAGGCGGACCTGGTGGAAGATGAACCCGGTGAGGACGAACATGGGGGAGAGCACGGCCGGGATCAGCAGGTAGAAGCGTGGGTCGCGCAAGACCTCGCCTCGGGTCCACTGCCGCGTGCCGTTCGGACGCTCGCTCGCCGGCGTCTCCGTGCTCGCATCGACGCGCTCGCGCTCCGCCGCGCGCTCACGGTAGCGCGCATGCCGGCGCGTGTGGCCCTTCAGGAGCCAGAGCACGTAGGGCACGAGGAAGCCGAGGAGTCCCAGTCCGAGGAGGAACCACGCCCGGTGCCACGAGACCTGGTGCAGCAGCCAGACGCCGAAGCGCGGGAAGACGCCCGAGCCGGCTGCGAATCCCAGCGCCGCGATGCTGATGGCCTTCCCGCGGTGGTTCTCGAAGTAGCGCGCCATGCTCGTGAACGCGGTGTGGCCCATGAGGCCCTGTCCCGTGTGGCGGACAGCGAACAGCGCGAGGACCAAGAGCGGTATGGAGGCCGCCGCGCTCATGAGGAAGCAGGCCGCCACCGCGGCGCTGCATACGAGCGCGCTCCAGAGCCTGAGGTCGACCTCGTCGATGAGACGTCCGATCCACAGCAGCGCGACGCCGCTCGCGAGGGTGGCGAGCATGTAGTAGAGGCCGAAGGCGCCGTGGGAGATCTGGAACGATGCACGAATCTCGCCGCCGAAGATCGAGATGAAGTGAGTCTGCCCCAGGCTGCTGAAGAACATCAGGGCGAAGGCGAAGTTGAGGAATCGCCACTCGCGGCGCAGGAATGCAGGGTAGTTCATGCTGCGATCCGCCGCGGGGTGAGCGCCCGACCCTACGGCTGCGCGCCAAAAAGTGAAGCGGCGGTCTCTTACGAGACCGCCGCTTCGTGGATGGCACCCTGTGCTCGGCGCGTAGGTGCTCGCGACCGAGCTGTCGGGTCTGCTAGTTGGACGTCGTGCCGTTACTTGGACGTGGAGAGCTGCTCCATGTCGCGCTCGAGCTGCTTGATCAACTCCTCTTGGCTTCCGATCTGGGCCGCGGAGGCCTGCACGGCCGCCTCGGTGCGCTCGAACTCCATCCGTGCCCGGGCAGACTCCTCGTGGGCGCTGGAGACGGCCTGGGCGGCCGCTTCGAGCTCCGCGAGCTCTGCCGGCGTCGGCGTCTCGATGGCGGACAACCGCTCGAGCTCAGCCTCTGCCGTCTGCAGCGCTGCCACAGCCTGGTCCATCATGTCGTTCGCGTGGGTCAGAGCCTGCTGGTTGCTCTCTGCCTCGTCACGCATCTGGTTCAGCACGGCACGCTCCTCATCCAGCTTGTCCGCGCCTTCGCGGTTGGACGGAACGCCCAGAGCCTCGAGCCTCAGCTTCAGCTGATCGTCGAGCGTCTTGCGGCGGTCGGCTGCGTCCTTGGCAACCTTGTCCGCTTCACGGCGGGCGGCGGCAGCCTGCTCGTCGGCACTCTTGGCGGCCTCAGCGGCGTCGCCAGCTTGCGCGTCGGAGACTCGGGCATTCTCCCGAGCGGCTTCCAGGTCAGCCTGCGGCACCGAGCCGGGCGTCGCAGCTTCCTGCTCTTCGAGCACCCGGAGGGCCTCAGCAGCCGCTTCGGCGTTCTGCAGCGCGTCCTGTGCCCGCTCCTGGGCAGCCTCGGCGGCCTCGCGGAGCAGATTCGCCTGCGTAACGGCTTCGTTGGCAGCCTCGAGCTCCTTGTCGCTCTGGTTGATCAGGTCGCGCAGCTTCACGATCTCCGCGTCGCCGGCACCGCGCTCGCTGCCGATGCCCGTGGCGTCACTGCCGGCACTGTTGCCGTCGGTCGCGGGCTCGATGGCGCCCGGCTTGCGCTTCTGCGCGTCCGGGGTCGGGGTGACACCCATGCCACCGGGGACGGTCGGCTTCGTGTCACGGACACGGGGAGCCACGACGCTCGGGGGCAGGCTGGACGTCTGACCGCCCGTACCTTCGGTGCGACCGGGGATGCTCAGGCCCTGACGGGCACGCGTTGCGCCGCTACCGCGCAGCGACTCGCCGACGTGGCTGTACAGCTGGCTGTCCTTGAGCGCCAGGCGCTCACAGCAGAACGCGATGCTCTTGAAGGGCATCTCGGTCGTGGGCCAGGTGTTGACCATGCTCAGCGAGTAGCGGAGCGCCTCGGCGTAGAAGCGGTTGTCACGGAGCAGGTCGACGTTGGCCATCGCACGCATCAGCGGGTTGGCCCGCTGGTACGTCTTGCGACTGCGGATCTTGCTGACCTTCCGGCTGAACTTGCGCTCCTTGCTCCTGCTCGCGATGTCGAACTTGGCGACGACGGGCTTCTTGCGCTTGGACTCGTAGTAGACGCCCCAGCTGTACTTGCCGCCCGCCTTCATGGCCTCCATGACAGAGGCCGGGATCGCGCGCTCGGTGAGCAGGTCTTCTGCCTCGAACTTCTCGCGGTGCAGGACGTTCTTGCCCTTGCGGAACTCGATGTAGCCGTCGTTCTCGTACTCCGGCGTGACCTCGATGCGGTACGTGCCCAAGCTGGCATGGCGCATCGTGGACTGCGGCCAGTAGAGCATGACCGGCGAGTCACCGAGGCCACGGTGGGCCTTCGGGGTCTCGCCATACGCCTGGTGCTCGATGCCCAGCGTCGCGAGCAGGCGCTTGTAGTCGCCCACGTCGGTACCTGCCAGCATGAGGCCCGTGTCGACGGTGAGGTCCTTGCCGGCCTCGACCGCGATGGTCTCCTTCATGTCCTCGAAGCCTTCGGCCTTGAGAACCACCTCGTGCGATCCGGCGTCTACCGCGATCACGATCGGCGTCTGTCCCTTGTCCACGCCGTCGATCCAGACGGTAGCCGCCGGGTCGGTCATGAACGTGATGTTGGCGCTCGTCGTAGAGCCGCCGGTGGGAGTGCTATCCGAGCCGCATGCTGTGAGCGTGATCGCCAGGACCACTGCGCACACCGCGGCGTAGCTTGCTCTCCTCGTCATGTTTCACCTCCTGATGTCGTTCTTGCGGGTGCCATCCAGCACGGCCGCCCCTATCTGGAACGGCGTAGCAGGTCCCGTTTGCTCTTCTAAGCGGCACCCCGCCCAGGCCATTTCCAGGGTCGTACGGAAATTGCCTGTCTTCGCCGGAAGGGTAGTCACAGCAAGGGGTTGCGATCAAGCGCGGAGCCGACGAACGGGCTCCGCGCGCACGATTCCTTCCCGGGCCTGGGGGAGCGTGGAGAATCCCCCAGTCCCCTCGAGGAGCCTCCATGCGCCGATCCCTGCTGCCCCTGGCCCTGATCCTGCTGCTCTCTGCGCCCGCCCTGCTGCCTGCCGAGGTGCATGCCGACGAGCCCACCGGGAAGGCCCCGGCCGCCGCACCTGCGAAGAAGCCCGCACCTGCAGCCCTGCCCCGTGCGCTGATCAAGACCTCGCTCGGTGACATCCTCGTCGAGCTGTGGCCGCAGGCGGCGCCCCAGACCGTCAGGGTCTTCCTGGGCCTCGCGGAGGGCAAGGGCACGTTCACCGACGTCCGCACGAAGAAGCAGGTGACGATCACGAAGCCCTTCTACGACGGGCTCACCTTCCACCGGGTGATCCCGGGCTTCATGCTCCAGGGCGGCTGCCCCAGGGCGAACGGTTCGGGGGATGCCGGCTTCAAGTACGCCGACGAGATCAACGCCGTGAAGCTGGGGCTCGACAAGCTGAAGGTGATCACGGGCAACCAGCCGCATCCCTGGCTGAACATCGGGTCCCAGCAGCAGTTCAACCGCAACATCGTGGCCCCGGTGGTCCGCTCCATGGGAATCACCACGCAGGCCGACTTCCAGAAGCGCCTGCCGGAGATCAACGCGAAGATCTCCTCCATGTCGTTGATGCAGTTCTACGAGCTGACGGGCTACCGCTACAGCAAGACGCTGGCATCCGTGAAGCCGACGCGCGGCACGCTCGCCCTGGCCAACGCCGGTCCGAACACGAACGGCTCGCAGTTCTTCATCAACGTCGGCGACCCCGTCTACCTGACCGGCAAGCACACCGTCTTCGGGCGCGTGATCAAGGGCATGGACATCGTCGACAAGATCGCCAACGTCAAGACGACGGGCAAGCCGAAGCCCGTACCCCCGGGCGTGCGCCCCCCGCCGGCCTTCAAGCCGCTGGTGCCGGTGAAGATCCTCTCGATCCGCGCCGTCAAGTAGGGCGCGGCGTCGCAGGGCGGCTCGCTAGAGCTTGCCGCCCAGCTTGCGGATCTTGTCCTTCAGGTCGCGGATGCGGTCCTTGAGGGACTTCTCCAAGGCGATGGCGTCGTTCGAGGCGGCCTGGGCCTCTTCGAGAGCCAGCTTGGCGGCTGCCGCCGCGCCCTCGTCGCCGCTCGCCTTGGCCCGCCTCCAGGCGCCCATGGCCGGGATGACCTTGTCCCGGATCGGGCCCCAGGTGTTCAGCTTCTCGGCCAGCTCGGCGTTGAGCTGCGTGTACTGCTGCTTCAGCTGCTTGATCTGCTGGGCCTTGGCTGCGCCGTCCTCGCCACTGCAGGCGGCCAGCACGAACAGACACGTGAGAAGCGCGATCGCGATGCGCATGGGGTGCCCTCCTGCGGTGCAGCCTACGCCCGTCCCGTCGGGGGATTCAAGAGCGTCCGAGCGCTGTAGAGTGTCCCGTCACGACAGGAGACTCGGATGACTCACTCGACGACGCGACGGGTACTACTCGGGGCGGGCGCGGTGCTCGCCGCGGGCGCACTGGCCCGGGGAGTCGCCGCCGACGAGTCGCAGCCGGCGGACGAGCCCAAGCCCGCAGGCGCCGGCAAGCTGCCCAAGCCCCTGAAGATCCTCGTGCTGGGCGGGACGCGCTTCCTGGGACCGGCGATCGTGGACCATGCGCTCGCGCGCGGGCACGACGTCACGCTCTTCAACCGCGGCAAGTCCAATCCCGAGATGTACCCGCAGCTCGAGAAGCTGAAGGGCAACCGGGGCAGCCACGGCGACCCGCGCCCGCGCAGCGAGACCGACCCCACGCCGCGCCGCGCGCCGGAGCCCGTGGATCTGAAGTCCCTGGAAGGCCGCACGTGGGACGTGGCCATCGACACGTCCGGGTACTGGCCGGAGTTCGTGGAGGCCTCGTCCAAGCAGCTGGCGAAGCAGGTGGGGCACTACGTGTTCGTCTCCACCATCTCCGTGTACCCGCAGTTCGGCAAGGACCCCACGGCCATCGACGAGGAGACCGAGCTCGTCGGGCTCAAGCAGCGCGAGGAGTACAAGGGCTTCGACTACGGCGCCTTCAAGGCTCTCTGTGAGCAGGCTTGCGAGGCGGCCATGCCGGGTCGTGTCGCGAACGTGCGGCCGGGACTCATCGTCGGTCACCGCGACGCGTCACGGCGACTGGGGGAGTGGCCGCTGAAGGTGCACCGCGGCGGCGAGATTCTCGCGCCGGGCAACCCCGACGGGCACTGCCAGTTCATCGACGTGAAGGACCTCGGCGCTTGGTGCGTGCACCTCGCCGAGAACAAGACGGCCGGCGTGTTCAACGCGAGCGGCTTCCCCGGGCATCTCTCGTTCGAGGAGTTCCTGCACGGCTGCAAGTGCTCCATCCGTACAGATTGCTCGTTCACCTGGGTCTCCGAGGCGTTCCTCGAGCAGCAGCAGGTGCGGCCGTGGATGCAACTGCCGAACTGGATGCCCGAGAAGGTGCTCGCCTGGGTGAAGGTCGAGAAGGCGATGGCGGCCGGGCTGACGTTCCGCCCGATCGCCGACACCGTGCGCGACGCCCTGGCCTGGGAGCTCGAGCTGCGGGCGAAGGCCGGGGACCGCTGGCGCTGGAAGCTCGACCCCAAGCGTGAAGCCGAGGTGCTTGCGGCCTGGGCCGAGAGCCAGAAGACGAAGTGATCGGCCTCTTCTCGAAGGAGACGCGCGCTCGCATCGCCGTCACGCCGGCCGAGCTGCGCGTCGTGCTGTGGGCCGGGGCGTACTTCTTCTTCGTGCTCGCCAGCTTCTCGATCCTGAAGCCCATCCGGGATCAGTTCGGCATCCGCGTGGGCATCGCGAAGCTGCCGCTGCTGTTCTTCGGCACGTGGCTGGTGATGCTGCTGCTGAACCCGCTTTACGGAGCGGTCGTCTCGCGGCTGACGCGTCGGCGCTTCATTCCCCTGTGCTATCGCTTCTTCGGCGTCCAGACCCTGCTCCTGTTCGGGCTCATGGTCGGGCTGGGGCGTGAGGCCGGAGCGTGGATCGGCCCGGTCTTCTACATCTGGTTGAGCGCCTTCAACCTGTGGGTCGTGTCGGTGTTCTGGAGCTTCATGGCCGACAACTTCGGCAGCGCGTCGGCGCGCCGGCTCTATCCGTGGATCGCAGTCGGGGCCACGCTGGGCTCGATCGCCGGCGCGCTCGTGGTGCGCTTCGGTCTGCCGTTCTGTGCGTCCCTCCTGGGGCAAGAGACCAGCGTCGTCGTGCCCTACCTCCTGCTCGTGTCGTTCCTGGCGATCGAGGGTGCGGTGTGGTGCGCCCGGCGCGTGATGGGGCTCTTCGACCGGGATCCTGGGCTCGGGGGCGGCTCCCTCGACGCTCGCCCACCGCGGCTGGGCGGGCGGGCCTGGGACGGCCTCGCCGAGGTGGTCCGCTCGCCGTACCTGCTGCGCATCTGCCTCTATCTGCTCTGCTACACCGTCACGGGCACGATGCTCTACCTGATGACCCTGGAGATCGTGGCGGCGCACTTCGCCACGCCGGGGGAGCAGACCCAGGCGCTGGCCTTGATCAACCTCGTGACCCAGAGCATCACGCTGCTCGTGCAGGTCGTCCTGACGCGGCGGCTGATCGCCTCGCTCGGTATCGGGCGCACGCTGGGCATCCTGCCGCTGGTCGCGGGGTTGGCCTTCGTGGCGATCTGGGCCGCGCCGCTCTTCTGGGTCGTCACCATCGTCGAGGGCCTGCGGCGCAGCACGCGCTACGCCGTCTCCAAGCCCACGCGCGAGGTGCTCTTCTCGGTGCTGGACCGCAGCGAGAAGTACAAGGCCAAGGCCGTGATCGACACGTTCGTCTACCGCGGGGGCGACGTCGTGGGGGGCGGCACCAAGTCGCTGATCCGCGCCCTCGGGCCGGGTCTGTTCCCCGTGGCGCTCGTCGGCGTATCCATCGCCGGGGCGTGGGCCTGGCTCAGCCTCGCCCTGGGCCGGGCGCACGCCGCGCGCGCACGGGCCCGGGGCGACGACCCGTCGTAGTCGGGCTACAGTCCTGCGTTGCTGAAGGAGACGCACGACGATGGCGCAGCAAGCCGGCTACTACACCCAGCCCACAATCCACGGGGACACGATCGTGTTCGTGTGCGAGGACGACCTCTGGACCGTACCCGCCTCCGGCGGCACCGCACGCCGCATCAGCAGCGCGCGCGGTCCCGTCTCGTTTCCCCGGCTCTCGCCGGACGGCAAGCGGCTGGCCTACAGCGCCCGCGATGACGGTCCGGCCGAGGTCTACGTCATGGACGCGGCGGGGGGGCCGTCGGAGCGCCTCACGCACCTTGGCGCCATGATGACCGCCGCCGTGGCGTGGCGCCGTGACGGCAAGACCGTCGTGCTGCGCAGCAATGCGGCGCAGGCCTTCCTGGGTGTGACCATGCTCTACGAGGTGGCGCCGGGCGGCCATCCCAAGGCACTGCCCTGCGGCCCGGCGCGCTACATCGACTGGCAGCCCCGTGGCAAGGGCACCGTGCTCGGCATCAACACGGGCGACCCCGGACGCTGGAAGCGCTACAAGGGCGGGACGGCCGGCAAGCTCTGGATCGACCGCACCGGCAGCGGCGACTACCGCCCGCTGATCGAGCTCGACGGCAACCTCGGCAACCCCATGTGGGTCGGCAGCCGCATCTACTTCGTCTCCGACCACGAGGGCCACGGCAACCTCTACTCGTGCACGCCCACGGGCCGCGGCTTGAAGCGCCACACCGACCACGAGGACTACTTCGCGCGCTTCCCTTCCAGCGACGGCAAGCGCATCGTCTATCACGCCGGCGCCGACCTCTACGTCTTCGATCCGGCCAAGGACACGACGCAGCGCGTCGACGTGCGCATACAGAGCGCCCGTACCGCGCGCAAGCCGCGCTACGCACAGGCCGGCCGCTTCCTCGAGGGCGCGGCGCTGCACCCGGAAGGCCGCGGAATCGCACTGACGGTGCGGGGCGGTGCCTACACGATGCCGCTCTGGGAAGGCGCCCCCTTGCGCCACGGCGACGTCTCCTCCGAGCGTCGGCGCCACGTCAGCTGGCTGCCCGACGGCGAGCGCGTCGTCATGCTCGGCGACAAGACGGGCGAAGAGGCCTTGGTGGTCGCGCGCGCCGACGGCACGGGACGGCCGAAGACCATCCGCGGCGACTTCGGCCGCACCCTGGACATGGTCGTCGCGCCGAAGGGCGCCGACCGCGTCGCGCTGACGAGCCAGCGGCAGGACGTGCGCATCGTCGACCTCAAGACGGGCAAGGGCACGGAGATCGAGCGCAGCAGCCACCAGCGCATCGCGGGCATGAGCTGGTCTCCCGACGGGCGCTGGCTCGCCTACGCGATCTACACCTCGAGCAGCACGGCCTCGATTCACCTCTACGACACCCAGCGCAAGAAGATCCACGAGATCACGCGCCCGGACTTCGTGGACTTCTCGCCGTCCTTCGACGCCGAGGGCAAGTACCTGTGCTTCCTCTCGCACCGCGTCTACGACCCCGTCTACGACAACCAGTACTTCGATCTGGGCTTCCCGCGCGGCGTGCAGCCGTGCCTCATTCCCTTGGCCGCCGACACGCCGTCGCCGTTCTCTGCCGCCGCGCGCGCCCCGCAGGGGCCGGCCGGCGTCAGCAGCGGCAAGAAGCCGACCAAGGGCAAGGACGCCAAGAGCGAGGCCGTGCGCATCGATCTGACCGGCATCCAGGACCGCGTCGTGGCCTTCCCCGTGGGTGAGGAGCGCTGGAACAGCATCGAAGCCGGCAAGGGCCGTGTCTTTCTCAGCTACCACCCGGTCGAGGGCTTCCTCAACCAGGGCAACTGGGCGGCCTCGGGCGCGCCCCCGGCGAAGCAGGTCCTGCAGGTCCACAACTTCGCCGAGCAGAAGACCGAGACCCTGGTGACGGGCATCACCGGCTTCGCGCTCTCGATGGACGCCAAGTCCATCCTGCTGCGGATCGGCAACCGGCTGCGGGCGCTCTCGGCCAACGTCGGTCCCAAGGAGATCCCGTCGCGTCCTGACGTCGGGCGCGAAGCAGGCTGGATCGACGTCGAGCGACTGCGCGTCGCCGTCGATCCCGCGGCCGAGTGGGGCCAGATGTTCGACGAGATGTGGCGGCTGCAGCGCGACCAGTTCTGGGTCGCGGACATGTCGCGCATCGACTGGCAGGACGTCTACGACCGCTACCGCCCCCTGGTCGACCGCGTCGCAAGCCGCGGGGAGTTCTCGGACCTTGCCTGGGAGCTGCAGGGCGAGCTCGGCACGTCCCACTGCTACGAGATGGGCGGCGAGTATGCGCCCGCGCCGACCTGGTTCCAGGGGCAGCTGGGAGCCGACATCCAGTGGTCCGCGCGCCGCAAGCGCTGGATCGTGAAGCGCATCCCGCGTGGCGATTCGTGGGTGCAGAGCGCGTCGTCGCCGCTGAGCGCGCCGGGTCTGCGCATCCGCGAGGGTGATGAGATCCTGGCCGTGGACGGGCGCAAGCTCTCGGCGAAGGTGTCGCCGGCGATGTGCCTGGTCAATCAAGCGGGGCGCGCGGTGCGGCTGACGGTTGCTCGTGCCGGGCGGTCGCGCCGCGATGTGGTTGTGCAGAGCCTCGGTAGCGAGCAGCCCCTGCGCTACCGCGACTGGGTCGAGGCCAACCGCGAGCGCGTTCACAAGGCCACGCGCGGGCAGGTCGGCTATGTCCACGTGCCCAACATGGGGCCGCAGGGCTTCAGTGAGTTCCACCGCTACTACCAGAAGGAGGTGGATCGCCCGGGGTTGATCGTGGACGTGCGCTACAACGGCGGCGGCCACGTGAGCCAGCTGCTGCTCCAGAAGCTGCGGCGTGAGCGCGTCGGCTACGGGCACTCCCGCTACATGGGCACGGAGTCCTATCCGGGCGACGCGCCGATGGGCCCGATGGTGTGCCTCACCAACGAGTTCGCCGGCTCTGACGGCGACATCTTCAGCCACAGCTGGAAGCTGTTCGGCCTCGGGCCGCTGATCGGCAAGCGCACCTGGGGCGGCGTCGTCGGCATCTGGCCGCGGCACGCGCTGGCGGACGGCACCATCACGACGCAGGCCGAGTTCGCCCACTGGTTCCAGGACGTCGGCTGGGGCGTCGAGAACTACGGCACGGACCCGGACATCGAGGTGGACATCAAGCCGCAGGACTGGAAGGACGGCCGGGATCCGCAGATGGAGCGCGCGCTGCAGGAGATCCGCAAGATCATCCGGCGTGAGAAGCCGCGCGTCCCCTCGCTGGGCAACAAGCCCGTCCTGAAGGCACCCCGTCTGAAGAAGCGCAGCTGAGGCCGCACGAGGGCTGCGAGCCGGGCCGAAAGCCCGCTCGCAGCGCCGCGCGCCGCGTAGGATCGTTCCCGCTGGGGCGCCCCGTCGGGTGCCCTTCGCGGAGGCGACCCATGCGCAGAGCAGCCACCGTTCTCCTCGTCCTGGCCCTGGGGCTCGCGACCTCCGGCGTGTACGCCGAGGACGCGCCTGAGGGCGATACGAGCAAGAGCACGATCGACCAGCTGGATCTCGGCACCTATTGGTGGGGCGTGGAGATCAACAAGGAGGACCTACGCGGCAAGGTGATCCTCTGGGAGACCTGGGGTTCGTGAGTGGGCTGTCGGCAGATCACGCCGCATCTGGTCAGGTTGGCCAGTCGTCTCGAAGACAAGCCCTTTCACATCGTCGCCTCGCATTGCCAGGACACGTCGTCACGCAAGGCCGTGATCGCCTACCTGCGCAACAACAACATGTCGGCCTTCGCGCCGAACATCACGATCACCAAGAACGGACGCCATCCTGACGTGCGGGGCAACGGCTACGTGCCCTACTACATCGTCTTCGATCACACCGGCAAGCTCGTTCATCATCACATGTGCGGCAGCTATCACGGCGGCGACGGCCTGAAGATGATCGACTGGGTGGACAAGCTGCTCAAGGCAGCGCCCGCGATCTACCTGGGCAAGGAGCCCTTCAAGAAGATCGGCTTCATCGCGGACAAGGTGAGCAGCGGCAAGAACCTCGGCACGGCGGTGAAGGCGCTCGAGGCGCTGCGCGCTGCGCCGCCGTCGGACGGCGTAAAGGCCGAGCTCGACCGCCTGCACGCGATCGTCGTGAAGCATCGCGACGGCAAGCTCGCCCGGATCGAGAAGCTGGTCGGCTCGCAGCCGGGCGAGGTCGTGGCGGCGACGAAGAGCCTGCTGAAGTCCTTCAAGGGCACGCAGCTCGCGGAGCCGATCGCTGCGAAGCTCGAGGAGTACGAGGACTCCGATGCCCTGGCGGACGCCGTCAAGCTCGAGAAGGCCTTCCGCAAGATCGCGAAGAGCTACGAGAGGGTCAAGGAGAGCAAGCGCACGGACGCGCTGATCGCCAAGACGGTCAAGAAGCTCGAGAAGCTGATCGACGGCAAGGGCGGCCTGCCGTTCACCCAGACGGTCGAGGCGTTCTTGAAAGACCTGAGGTAGGGCTACCTGCACCTCGAGGTGTGAACGGTTACGCGCCACGCCGCGCGGAGGCGGGAGTGGGCGGGTATGCAACCCGCCCCTACGCGGGTGCTGACGACTGCCGATCGGTGTCCATGCCCGTCATTGCGTGCCCCGTGCACATGCGCGCGGGCGTAGGATGACGCCATGCGTGTTGGCCTGCTGACGATCCTGGTCTTCCTCGCCGCCGGCTGCGGTGATGCAGGCCCGGGCGCGCCAGACGAGGACGGGCTGCAGCTAGCGACCGTCGGCCTGCTCGGCGATCTGCCGCCTGCAGAGAAGACGGCCGTCGTCACCCTGTACGCGGATGGCGCCCTCGTGGTGAACGGGAAGCCGTGCTCGTGGGAGTCTCTCTCCGAGCGCCTCGACGAGCTGACAAAGCCTCCCGAGCCGAAGGCGCCGAAGCGCAAGGTGCTGAAGGCCACGATGGTGGCCGAGGTCCTCGAGGAGGATCTGGAGGAGGTCGAGGAGACGCACGAGGGCACGGACCAGGTCCACGAGCAGGAGATCGTCGCCGAAGAGCCCGTGATCCAGAACGCCGAGATCACGGAAGAGGGAGTCGACCTCGCAGGCGGTGCGATGAAGGACGTGACGGAGTACACGGTCGAGCAGATCGTGCCGCTGCTCACGCCCGGCCCGCGATCTCCGGAGCCCAAGGATGACGACGGCGTGAGCAACGCCGACGTGCTGCTGCGTGTCGACCGGCGCGTGCCCTGGGCCGTCGTGAACAAGCTGCTCTGGGTCCTCGTGGATCCGCGCCTGCTGATCACACGGACCTTCTATTCCGTGAGCGGCCGTGACGGAGGGGGCGAGGGCGCGGTCGCCGTGTTCCTGCCGCGTGATGGCAACCTTTGCGGGCGCAAGCAGTTCGTCAACGCAGACATCGCGACGGCCAAGCTGACGGTGAAGACGGGCGCGGGCGAGTCCGATGCCGGCACGCTCGCCGATGCGTTGCTGGCACGCAAGGCCGCGCCGGACGAACTGCTGAGCGTGTCCATCGCAGCGCCGCCGGAGGCGCCGTTCGAGTACGTCCTGACCGCCGTCGACGCGGCGCTGCGGGCC
The DNA here is from genome assembly GCA_024639415.1 of Planctomycetota bacterium. Classification (GTDB taxonomy): domain Bacteria; phylum Planctomycetota; class PLA2; order PLA2; family JAEUHO01; genus JAHEIK01. Next base: position 4,874 of record JAHEIK010000013.1, on the reverse strand, counting down.
GGTGCGCTGAACGTCCTGTTCGATGGCACGCGCATGCCGGAGACCTCGGTCGCCGAGCTGTGTGCCGCGGCCGCGAAGCCGGGGCCCTTCCATCTGGAGGTGCGGGGCCGAGCGTTGACCTTGCGTCCTGACCGGGCACCGGTCGGCCCCGGCCGTCGCTCCGGCTACGTGGGGACCACCAACTTCCTGCCGCTCGACGAGGAACTGGAGGAGCCGATCCTCAAGGACGAGGACCTCGACTCCCAGGATGAGGACTCGGATCAGCCGTTCGGCAAGTAGCGGTCAGACCTGCGCCGGCTCCTTGGTGCGCTCGGGTTCGTCCGTGGAGATCTGGTTGGGCAGGCCGTGCGGCGCGTGCCCGCCCTTCACGCTGCGGAAGGGGATGGGGCTGGCCGGCGGCGCCTCGTGGCGCTTGATGCCGCCGCGCATCAGGTGGTACAGCCAGCGCGGCGTGCGCCAGAGGTTCTGCACCCAGCCGCACATGCCCATGATCTGCGCCCCGGCATCGGCCAGATGGCCGCGGCGGTTCTTCGGGAACACCAGCGCCCAGAGCAGGCGCAGCGGATTGTAGAAGTAGCCGTACGCGATGAGGATGTTGATCTGCTTCGTCCAAGGCCGCTTGTGGCGCGAGGCGACGACGTGGTTGCCGTCCACGAGGTGGGGCTCGACGGGCTTGCCGTTGACGGAGTCGTAGGCGAGTCCGCTGTAGGTCTCTTCGTACAGCTTGCTGCCGGGCGCAGGGGAGAGCATCAGGACCTGCACGGACATGGCCTTGGCGCTGCGCAGCAACTGGATCTGGTTCAACAGACCGCGGGCACTCTTGAACGAGACCAGCGGCTGCGTGTCGTCGTGCATGAGCATGGGCATCGGGTTGATGCCGTTGCGCTGCAGCAGCAGGAAGGCTTCGCGCGTCTTGTCGACGGACTGGCCCTTCTTCACGAAGGTCGCCGTCATGTCCTCGACGCCCATCCAGAGTGCCTTGCAGCCGCCGGTGCGGGCCGTGCGCAGGTGATCGCGCATCTGCAGCGTGTCGTGCACCGTGGCCTCGGTGCCCCAGCCGAGCGCCTTGCGCAGCGGCGTGCCGTCGTCAAGGGTCGTGGCGGCCAGCGTCTCGACGATGCGGACGGCGCGGTCCTTGCGATTGAAGAAGTTGTCGTCCGAGCCGAAGAAGAACTTGATGCCGTAGTCCTGGCGCAGCCGCTTCATCTCGTCGGCGATGCGCTCCGGGCTCTTCTCGCGATCCTTGTGCTGGTTGTAGGCGGGGATCGGGCAGTACTTGCAGCGGAACTTGCAGCCGTACGTCATCTCGATCGCCGCGATGGGCGTGAACTTGTGGATCCTGTCGACGGCGATCGCTCCGGGGCTCAGCAGCGGACTGCGGCCCGGAGGCTCGATCACCTTGTAGCCGTGGACGGGATGGGGTAGCTCGTCGAGATTCTGCAGGAGCCGCTGGATGCCGGTGTCCACGAGCTCGTCCGGTACCGCGCCCTCGGCGCCGTTGGGGTAGACCAGCCCGGGGATGTGGTCGAGTCCGCCGGACTCCTTGACGCGTAGGAAGGTGCGGCGCAGCGGCTCCGCTGTGGCACGCTCCGTGAGGAGCACGTCCATGAGCTCGAGCAATACGTACAGCTCGCCCGTGACGGCTACGTCGGCCCGCCACGGGTCTGCCGCGTCCGTGCTGAATGCATCCCACGGGTTGTAGTACATGTGCGGACCGCCGGCGATGACGAGCGGTCGCTGGTCCGGGGCGACCGTGCAGATGTCGCGCAGCATGTCCTTCATGCGACCCGAGTGGATCCACATGCTGGACGTCATGAAGAGGTCGGGCATGCGCCCGTCGAGCTGCATCCGGGAGGGTTGGAAGCGCTTCTTCCAGGTCTGGAGGACCACGCGGGTCTTCTCGAAGCCGGCCTCGTGGAAGGCGCCGCCGATGGCGCGGACGCCGCCGGGGGACATGCGCCGATCCACGAAGTAGAAGGGGAGCATGCGTGTGCGGTGATCGAACGCGTAGGCGGCGACGGACGTCAGGTCGTGCTTCTTCGCGTGCTCACGCAACCGGGCACGCATGTCGAGCATGGCACCGGGGCGCAGCAGTTCATCACCCTTCTCGCGGAAGGGAAGCTCCATGGGGGGCCCTCCAGGAGCCTGCGATCGTACGAGAAAGGGGCAGGGTTCGCCCGGAACCAGTCTCCGGTCTGGTCGCCGGGGCGCCGCTAGCGTCGCCGCGCGGGCCGGTCCATGGGCTGGGCCGCGGGCTTTGCGCGTGTGGGGATGGGAATCGAGCCGTTCTTCTTGGCCAGGTAGATCGTGTCCGTCTGCTCGCTGTCGGCCAGGGGGTTGTAGATCGTGATCTCCTCCGTGCGGACGGACGGAAACACGGCCTCCAGGCTCTCCGCGAAGGCTGCTTGCGGACCGCCGCAGGACCAGACGGCCAGGACGCCGCCGGACTGCAGCAGGCTCGCCGTGGCTGCGAGGGCGGCAGGGTCGTAGAAGCTGCTGTGCTCGGGGCGCAGGCACGCATCCGGAGCGTGGTCGATGTCGAGCAGGATCGCACCGTAGCCGTCCTGCGGGTGCAGCAGGTCGCGCACTGAGGGATCCGTCGCGAAGACGAAGAAGTCTCCCTCCAGGAACCGGCAGCGCGGATCGTCCGCCAGTTCGGTCCCCAGGGGCACCAGGCCGCGGCGATGCCAGTCGATGACCTCCGGCAGCAACTCGACGACGCGTACCGAGCGCACGCGCTCGTAGCCCAAGGCGGCCCAGGCCGTGTAGCCGAGTCCGAGGCCACCCACGAGGACGTCGAAGATCCCGTCGCCGACGTGGGGGATCGCAAGCTGGGCGAGCGCGATCTCGGAGTCGTTCACCAGGCTCGACATGAGCAGCTCGTCGTCGCGCTTGATCTCGTAGACGGGCTCGTCGGTGCCGAGGCCGGGAATCACCCGCCGCCTGAGCACCAGCTCCCCGATAGCGGTCATGCGTCGATCAAGCTCTTCGTAGGAGTGGCTCATGCGTGCAGGCGACCCTAGCCCGGCCGCTCGCAGGCCGAAGGGAAAAGAAGCGTTCACCAATCCGGCCTGCAGGAACGCTCGATGCTTGCTCCGGAGCGCACCAAGACCGACACTCGCGTCATGCGCTCCATGGCCTTGCCCTTGTTGTTGTTGCTGCTCGCTTCCTGCGGCGGAGGCGGTTCCGCCGCGCCCGCAGAGGAGGACCCTGAGGGCAATCCGGGACCGCAGATCGCTCTCCTGCTCGTGAGCGGCCACAGCTTCGGCACGGTGCCCAACTACCTGGCAACGTCGGCCGGGCCGTTTCTCGAAGCAGCGCTCGAGGGCGCCGGCTACACGGTCGAGACGAGCTACTTCACGGACGATCCCGGAGGGGGCTCCCCCGGGGGCTACGCCGAGTTGCTGGTCAAGCTGCAGGCGATCCGCGACGAGTGGATGTTCGGACGCACGGACCCCACGCGCATCGTGATCGTCCCGCACAGCCACGGGGGCGTGCGCGCGCACAGCGCCCTGCGTGCCAAGCCGCTGGTTCCCGTCCGGCTCTTGGTCGACCTCGACACCAGCTCCAACGGCTGGCCGCTCGTCCATCCGGGGGAGGACGACGCGCTCGGGGGAGCTCCGATCGACGCCCACCTCATCATGGATGCCGTGGCCTGTACCGGATTCGGCCTGCTGACGAACGAGTCGGGCCCGCGTTTCGACGTCGAGGACGTCGTCTTCGACAATGTGCTCGAGGCCTTCGAGGTGCGCACCGGTGACATCGTCCCCAACCCCCTGCAGATCGAACTCTACGACGAGCGCTGGAACAGCCGCCTCGATGGCAGTCGACGGGGCCTGACCTGCCACTACTCCGAGACGCTGCACGGCGAGCCGACCTTGCCCACCGGCGTGACGCTCCCGCTGGTGCGCGACTGGATCCTGGATCGTCTCGCGTCGGACTAGCCCCCGCTGGGTCTACAGATCGAAGTACTCGAGGACGAAGGCCTGCACGTCTTCGCTGCGGACCATCTTCACGACTTCGAGGAGGCGCAGCAGATCGCGCTGCTTCTTGGCGTCCATGTCCTCGGCGTCGAGCTCCGCAGGACTCAGGGCGCGCACGGGGCGGTAGCGGCCGGGAACGTGCGTCGGCTCGATCACCCCGAGGTCGCTCAGCGTGATGGCGGCGTACTCGAGTCGCGCATCGTGACGCCACTTCCCGTGGATCTCCTGCGAGAGCTCCTCACGATCGAAGTCGGCGTGGGGCCCTGCTTGGATCGCCTGCGCGGCGCGCAGCACAAGGCGCAGTGGTGGGTTCTGCCACTCCACGAATTGCTGCTGGATGGCGAGGTCGTCCTCGCAGTACAGCAGCAGGCAGCGTGACGGCTCGCCGTCGCGTCCTGCACGGCCGACTTCCTGATAGTAGGCCTCCACGCTGCCCGGAACCTGGGCGTGGATGATGAAGCGGATGTCCGGCTTGTCGACGCCCATGCCGAAGGCGTTCGTGGCCAGGAGCAGCAGCCCGTCCTCGGGGCGCGCCCCGATGAACTCGTCGTAGACGGCCTTCTTGCGCTCCGGCTCGAGCTTGCCGTGATAGATGACGATCCGACGCTGCGGCAGCGCGCGCTGGATGTCGGACGCCATGCGCTCGAGGTCCTTGATCAATGCGAAGTAGACGATCCCCGTGCCGGGAAGCTCTTCGGCCACCTCGCGGACGGATGACACCTTCGCGGCGTCGTCCCAGGCCTCGACGGCTTCCAAGGTGAGGTTGGGCCGCTCCAGCGGCGCCGAGAAGAGCGGCATCGCGTGTGTGTCGAGGTCCAGCGTGCGCAGGATGTCTTCCCGGACGAGACGCGTCGCGGTCGCGGTGAGCGCGATGGTGGGGGGGCAGCCCAG
>JAHEIK010000246.1 GCA_024639415.1 Planctomycetota bacterium | reverse complement strand
GCCGGTCCGGATCGTGACGGAAGCCGTCCTCGTAGACGCCGCCGACCTTCGTGTAGGTCGAGGCGACGACGACGGCACCCTCGTCGTAGAACATCTTCCACAGGTCGCGGAAGTTGGTCCAGCAGGGCGGCCCCTCGACGACGAGGCGGTAGCGTTCCTCGGGCATGTCCCCTTCGGGCGTGATGGGCCCCTTGCCCAGCCGGATGCGCTCCTGCACCTCCTGGTCGAGCGCGGTGTAGTAGCGGATCGCCTCGTCGGTCCCGCGGAACGCGGTGAAGATCGGCGAGATGTAGTAGACCCCGCCGAAGTAGGCGTCGATCGGCGACGGCTTCTGATGCGCCGACTCGAGCACGTTCACGAAGAGGTCCTCGGCCTGGGCCGAGCGGGCGAGCAGCTCGGAAAGCCGGTCCTGGTCGAAGGACTTGCCCGACACCTCCTCGAGCGTCGGGATCACGTTCTCCCGCAGCTGCTTGACGATGTAGTCCACCATGCTCTTGGTGATCTTGCCCTCGCCCTGATACGGGACGTGCAGCATCGCGATCGGGCAGTCGTACTCCTGCTTGAGGAGTTCGAACCACTTGAGGAACGTGAAGCAGCCCGTGTAGGAGAGCAGCAGGACGGACGGCTTCGGCATGCGCTCGCCGGTCGGCCCCACGTTGCCGGAGCGCGACATCCCGAGGTCGCACTTGACGTACGTGCACACGTCCTCGGAGTGGCCGCCCTTCTCGGCCGTCGCGATGTAGTCCTTGGACTTCTTGCGCATCGCGTTCTGCAGCGCGTTGATCTCCGGCAACACCGGCAGGAGGTCGAAGGAGAGCATCAGCTCCGTCAGGTTGCCCGGCACGAACGTGTAGGCGGCCTTCTCCCCCGTGTCCTCGGCCTTGCTGAGGCGGGTGTAGTGGCGCGCGAGCATGTCCTTCTGCAGGTCCATGCTGCTGTCCTTCTTGGCGGTAGCAGGATCGATCGGCGGCTTCATGCGGCACCCCACAGCTTGATGGAATCAGCGAAGGTCCCCGCTTGCTCGCGGATGACCTGGAACTGGCCCGTGTTCTCGGCGTACTTGAAACTCGTGTGCGGAATGCCGGCCTCCTCGACGGCCTTCACGAGCATGGGCTGGTCGAGCAGCGCCGGATCACAGAAGCTCGGCGCACAGAAGAGGACGCCCTCGGCGTGGGCATCTTCGATGCGCTTGAGCAGCTCCGAGCCCTTGCCCTCGGGCTTGTAGAGGAAGGCGGCCTCGCCGGCGTTCCCGAGGAAGCTGTCGACGATCCCCAGGAGCGGGTCGTCCCCGACGACCACGTCGCCGTGTACGAGCCGGTTGCCCAGCAGCAGGTCGTCGTCGACGATGTAGCAGCCGGCGCGCTCGATCGTGCGGATCAGGTTGAGCGGCGGCTGCTCGCAGAAGGAACCGACCACGACCACGCGGGCGTTGTCGATCGGGTTGCGGTCCGACGCCGCAGCGTGCTGCATGTAGTCGCGGAGCATCTGGTTGTGCTCTTCGACCGGGAGCAACGAGCCCGCCCGCAGCACCACGTAGACCTCACTCGTAGGATGCAGCCAGGGCTTCTCGCGGCGCTGCTGGTAGAGCGCCTCGACAAGCCGCCGGTTCTCGTTGAACAGCTCGATGGAGGCGGCCAGCGCCGCGTCGTCAGGCTCCGTGCCCGCCAGGGCGTGGATGTGCTCGCGGAGCGTGCCCAGCTCCCGCGCGAAGAAGGCGCGCCCGATCTCATCGAAGCTCTGCGGCATGTCGAAGTACCACGCGGGCCGATCCGCGAACAGCAGCTGCCACATGCCCGAGAGGTTGCGAATGACGTCGCAGATGCTCGGGAAGATCATGCCGTCGATGCAGTCCATGTTCCCGCCGAGGCACATCTCGATGGTGCTGCGCGGGATGTGGCAGATGTAGCTCTGGAAGTAGGCGTCCCCCTTGATGATCTCGACGTCGTCGCCGCCGCCGAACACGCCGACCGGCAGCATCCCGGCGGCGTGGATCACCTCCTTGGGGAACCACACCGGCATGCAGCCGACGGCCTTGCGGCCTGGGTTCGCCTCTTTCCAGCTGCGCACGGACTCCATCTTCACGTCGCGGTAGAGACCCTCCGCACGATCCACGAGTTCCTTCAAGGCGTCGACGGTCACAGTCATCAGGGTCTCCCGGGCTAGCCGTGGGTCCAGACGGGCGGGCGCTTCTCGATGAAGGCACGGATGCCCTCCTCCGCGTCACGGAAGCCCATCAGTCGCTCGAGGTAGAGCGTCTCGAGGTAGTCGATCTGGGACAGGAAGGCGCGGTCGTGCTCGTAGCGCGCGGCTTCGACCGCCACGCGCAGGGCAGCCCCCGACTTGTCCAGCAGGTGGGTGCGGATCCAGGACAGGGCCGACTCGCTCGGATCCTCGACGATCTGGTCGACGAGCCCCATGCCCAGCGCCTCCTCGGCGCCGACGGAGCGCCCGCTCAGCAGCAGGTCGTCGGCGTGCACTTGGCCGATGCGTCGCGGCAGCACAAAGGAGGCCACAGGCGCCATCACGCCGAGCTTGATCTCGGCCTGTCCCATGGCGGCCGTCTCGGATGCGAAGATGCGGTGGCAGAAGGCGGCCAGCTCCAGGCCTCCGCCGAGGCACTGGCCACGCACCGCGGCGAGCAGCGGACGGCGCAGCGCCACGAGGTCCCGGAAGAGCCCGTGGAAGTAGCGCAGCATGCGCGCGACCTGCTCCGGCAGGTGCTCTTGCACGCTGGCGCCGAAGGAGAAGTGGTCGCCGGCGCCCTCGAAGAGGACGGCCAGCACGCCGGCGTCCCTGGCGCCCTCGGCGAGGGCCTGCCGGATGGCCGATACCATCTCGCTGTCGAGGATGTTGCCCTTGGGTCGGTCAAGCACGATGCGTAGGACCGCGCCGTTCTCGATCCGCTCTGCGCGGACGGGACTCGTGCTGGTCATGCGACGCCCTCCCTCTGCTTCCCGGAGCCCTTGCTCCCGGGACGCTTCGTCTTCGTGGCGGCGACGGGAACCCGTCGCTCGAGCTCGCTGAAGGGCCCGGCGCGGAACCCCATGCTGCGAAACAACGCGAGCATCGGCACGTCGTTGCGACGCACCATCGTGCGCACCATCTCGACGCCCAGCGCGCCGAAACGCTCGGCGGCCTCACGGCAGAGCCGGGTCGCCAGTCCGCTGCGCTCGTGGTCGGGTGATACAGCGACGGAGAAGATCCAGCCGCAGCGTTCGCTGCCGAACTCCCACGCGCGGACCTCGCCAAACAGGTAGCCGCGCACACTGCCGTCCTCATCCGCGGCTACCAGGGCGACCCGCCCCCCCTGCGGGTCGCCTCCCGCGTACTCCTCGAGGAGCTTGCGCCACCAGGCCCGCTTGCGCTCGCCCGCGCGCAGGGCATCGAGCTCGACGATCCCGGACAGATCGTCCGGGCATGCGTCGCGCAGCGAGATGGGCGCAGATGCCGTCACGCGACCGATCCCTCCTCGGAGCGCGGCAGCACGGCCTCGATCAGTTCCTTGCCCCAGGCCTCGCCCGCAGCGAGCCGCTTACGCAGGTCGACGAAGTCGACCTCACGGTTGCCTCGCGGCCCTTCGTTGAACGCACGGAAGCCGGCGTTCGCCTCCGTCATCATGTTGAGCGCAAGCCAGGAGCGGTTGCTCTCCTTGTTCCGATCCCAGTGCTCGAGCTTGTGCTTGCGGACGGACTCGATCGTCTTCCGCATGCAGCCGGGCATCGTGTACAGCAGCTTGGTGCAGAAGGCCTCGACCTCCTCGTCGAGATGCGCCAGATCCACCATGCCGCTCTTCAGGATCGCCTTGGCCTCCGCGCGGTCCGAGCCGGACTTGAACTCGCCGTGGACCATGCGACCGAACGGATCGAGAACCGTGTCCGTCACGACCATCGGATTGGGAATGAAGGTCCCGTCGACGATCAGCGCCGGGACGATCTGCGTGATCAGTCCGAGCCGCAGCGCCTTGTGCGCGCTCCAGGTCTCGCACAGCGTGCAGCTCACCATGGCGTTCTCGGCGCCGACGTAGAGCGCCAGGAAGTCCGTCGATCCGCCGTCGGGTGCCGAGCCGTGCTTGGGGCCGGCCTGACCGAAGAGGGCGAGGTCGGAGGCGATCGTGAAATCGCACGCCATGCCGATCTCCTGCCCTCCGGCGATGCGCATGCCGTTGACGCGGCAGATGACGGGCTTGTCGCACATCAGGATGGCCGAGACCATGTCGTTGAACAGGCGCATGTAGCGCGCGTACTCCCCCGGTCGCCCGGCGTAGTACTCGGCGTACTCCTTGGTGTTGCCGCCGGTGCAGAAGGCACGGCTGCCGGAGCCCGTGAAGACGACGGCGTTCACGCTGCGGTCCTCGGACGCCTTGCGGAAGTACAGGATCACGCCCTTGACCATGTCCGTGGTGTAGGAGTTGAGCTGATCCGGGTTGTCGAGCGTGATCCAGGCGTTGTAGAGCCCGTCGATGGGCTTGTTGGCCTTGTCACGGCAGGGCTTGAGCTCGTAGGTGACACCCGCGTGCTCCACGCCGGGCGCCAGCTCGTGGTTCTTGAACTCGAACATGAGGGTTGTCCTCTCCTCTGAGGGCCTGCGTGCAGCTAGGCCTGATCCGGAATGAGCACCACACGGTCGCGCACGGCATGCGCGCCGATGGCCTCGAAGGTCTCGTTGATGGATGACAGGGGGCGCCGCTCGACGAATGGCGCGACCTGCACCTCGCCGCGCAGCACGAGGTCGAGCACGGCCGGGTAGTGCTCGGGCAGACAGCCCCAGCTCCCCTCGGCACGCGCGTCGAAGGCCATGAGGTTGGACAGCCGCACCTCGACCTTCTTGGGGGTGTAGCCGACGACGCCGAGGTAGGCGCCGTGGACGAGCAGGCCGAACGCGCTCTGCTGCCCGGCCGGGGTTCCCGAGCACTCGAAGATCTTCCACTCCGTGCGCGGGTGGCCGCCTTCCTTGGCGAAGGCCTTGATGGCCTTCTTCACCGCGCGCCCATCCAGCGCGCTCGCGTCGAGCGTCAGCTCCGCACCGAACTGCTCCATGCGCTCGAGGCGCACGTCGTCGACGTCGATGGCCACGGCGTGCGCGCCCATGGCGTTCGCGATCTGGACACCGAAGCCGCCGACCCCGCCGATGCCGACGAAGATCGCGACGTCGCCCTCGCGGAGGCCGCTGCGGATGATCGACTGGTACGGCGTGGTGACGGCGTCAGCGATCACCGACAGGTCGGCGAGCTCGATGCCTGCGCCGTCGAGCGAAGGCACCGGGCAGAGGCCGTGCGCCGGCACCACCACGTGGGTGGCGAAGCCGCCGTCGAGGTCGTTGCCGGGGAAGATCTGCCGCGGGCAGATGCTGCCGCGGCCGCGTCGGCAGGGATCGCACGTTCCGCAGGGCATCACGGCGGGAACCACGACGTCCTTGCCGACCCAGTCCGCGCTGTCGGCGGCGGCCTCGATGACCGTTCCGCTGATCTCGTGGCCGAGGATCAAGGGGAGCGGATGGCGTGTGGGCACGCCGTCGTCCCGGAAGCCCAGATCGGTGTGGCACACCCCGCAGCCCGCGACACGGACCAGCACCTGCCCGTCCTCGAGCGCCGCCACCTCGCGCGTTGCGAGCTCCATCGGAGCCCCCACAGCCGTCATCTGCCAACCCTGGATCTGCATCCCGCCTCCATACCGGCAAACTGGTACTTCTTTACCAGTATGTAGGTGTACCAGCGCGCACGGACGGGCACAAGGGGCGGCGCCGGCCAGGCCGCTACTTCGTGAGACTGGCCTGCTTGAGCAGGGTCTTGAGCGAGATGGACTGCAGGGTGAAGGCCACCTGCTCGTCCAGCTCCACCATCACGGGGTGCAGGGCGCAGTGCGGCCCGCGGGCGTGGTCCGCGGCCGGGTCCAGCAGGAGGCAGAGATGGCCCTCCTGGCGCTTGCCCTCGAAGACCACCACGATGTCGGCGAGCGTGATGTCCTTGGGGTCGCGGGCCAGGCTGTGCCCCCCCGCGGCGCCGCGGGTCGTCTCGACGAGGCCCGCGCGCACGAGCTGCTGCAGCACCTTGCTCAGGTGGTGGACCGAGACGTGGAACCGCTCGGCGATCTCGTTGGTGGCCAGCAGACCCTCGGCGTCCTTCGCCAGCTCCATCATGG
>JAHEIK010000245.1 GCA_024639415.1 Planctomycetota bacterium | reverse complement strand
CTCCTCGGCCGGGGCGAAGTCCGCCAGCTTCTCGTCGCGTTCGCCGAACAGTTCGACGAACGGGAGGCCCCCATTCGTCTTCACCTTCCTGCTGTTGTAGGTGAAGCTGCCGCCCTGCTTGCTGCCGCCGCAGTCGGCCTCGCCGCTGATCGACGTAGAGAGCGTGAACTCCTTGTTGTCCTCGCCGAACGCGAAGCTCGAGGACGAGCCGCGCCCCCCGGCCTTCAGGAACTCGCCGCACGGCGCACGGAACCACGTGACGGCGCGCGCGGGCCAGCCGCCCGTCTTGGCCTTGCCCAGGTCGGTGCCGCCGTGACCACCCTGCGCGGTGGGCAGCGCGCCCGCCTTGAAGCGCGCCTCGAGCATGAGCCGACGGATCGTCTCCGACTTGGACGCGCCGAGCTTCTCGTACAGGCGCGCCTGGAACCAGGCGATCAGGAGTTCCTCCCCTGCCCGCGTGCCCTCGCGCGCCGACTTCGCGGCCAGCTGCTTCACGGCGCCGGCCTCGCCGGCCCAAGCTAGTGCCCGGGCCCGCAGGCGCTTGGCGTCGGCGTCGGCGAGCGAGCCCAGGCGCTGCTTCACACCTGCCGTGTCGCCGAGGAACAGGTCGATCCGTGCGGCGAAGAGCCGCCCCTGGGAGTCCATGTCGACGACGCGGGAGGCGTGCCGCTGGGCCTGCGAGCGCTTGCCAAGACGCGCGTACGCGACAGCGAGTGCCTTGATGGTCGCCAGGTCCGAGGCGTCACCGACGCCGAGTCCCATGGCCGCCGCTTCGTAGTCGCCCGCCTTGAAGGCGGAGTCGGCTAGCAGCGCGCCGAGCATCGGATGCTGCGTGCGCGCGAAGTGCTCCTTGAGCGCCTTCGCCGCGGTCGCGGCGCTGCCGGTGGACTTCAGCAACTCGTCGTAGAGCTTGATGTGCCGCTCGTTCGGCTCCATGCCCAGCGCGCGGGCGGCTGCGTCCAGCGCCCGCACCATGACGTTGTTCTCGTCCTTGGCCAGCCGCTGCAGGCTCTTCGCCTTCATGTAGTAGAGCCGGGCACTCGGCGCCTTCTTGATGCCGACGTCCAGGTACTCGATCGCCTCCTCCGGCAGGCCGTCGGACAACGCGAGCCGCGCCTTGGCGAGCAGCGCACCCTCGCACGCCGGCTGCACCTCGAGGACCTCCTCCAGCAGGTCGTCGGCGTCGTCCTCCTCCTCTTCGTCGAGAAGCAGCACGGCCAGTGCGACCTTGGCCCGCACGTCCTTCTTGTTGCGCTTGATCGCGGCCTTCAGGAGCTTCCGCTTCTCGTCCGCCTCGGTGGCAAGACGCGCGCGGACGAGGTCGAACACAGGCGAGGCTGCGTCGCGCGTCTGTCGCTCGGCAAGCAGAGCATTGAGCTGCGTCTCGCCCTTCTTCAGGCCCAGCCAGACGCGCGCGTAGAGCTCCCAGTAGTCCACGGAAGCGAGCGCCTCGTCCTTGCGCGTGTCGAGCACGGCGTAGGCACGCTCGAGGCTGCCGCGGTCGCCCTTGGCAAAGAGTCCGCTGCCCGCGTCGAAGGCCGCACGTACGCCGGCGGGCACGTCGTCCGCTCCGGCAGGGGCCGAGACCAGCAGCAGGGCCACGAGGGCCGCGGCGGAGAGAGCCGCGGCGGAGAGAGCCGCGGCCATCCACGCGCCGGGGCCGGACCGGCGAAGTCGCTCACGCATCATCCACTCCCACTGGAGCGACCGAGCCTACCGCCGATGGCGGGCCCAGAGGGAGGACCTCCTGCATTTGCGGCGCCCGCGCGGCGCCCGCCGACGGGCTGCCCGCGCCTGCGGCTCCTCTGTGTTCTCCGCGGGCTCCGTGGTTCCATAGCCGCATGAGTGACATCGTCTGGCGCCCGTCCGAGGACACGATCGCAAACGCCAACGTAGCGCGACTCATGCGCAAGGCCGGCGTCGAGGACTTCGACGCTCTCCATGCGTGGTCCGTCGCGGACATCGGCCGCTTCTGGGACGTCGCCCTCGACGACCTGGGTCTGGACTGGTACGAGCGGTACACCCAGACGTACGACGACTCGGACGGCTTCCCGTGGACACGCTGGTTCGTCGGCGGGAAGACGAACATCGTGCTCAACTGCCTCGATCGCCACGTTGCGGCCGGTCGCGGCGACGTGGACGCGCTGATCGGCGAGTACGACGACGCCACGGGGCGCACGCGCACCTACGCCGAGTTGAAGGACGAGGTGAACCGCGCGGCAGGCCTGCTGCGCGACCTCGGCATCGAGCCGGGTGACCGCATCGGCATCTACATGCCCATGGTCCCCGAGGTCGTCGTCGCCCTCTTCGCCTGTCTCCAGGTTGGCGCCGTGGCGATCCCCGTGTTCTCCGCGTACGGCAGCGAAGCGCTGGCCGTGCGCATGAACGACGCGGGAGCCGTCGCCCTCTTCACCGCGGACGGGGGCTACCGCCGCGGCAAGCTCGCTCCCGTCAAGCCGGCCGCCGATGCGGCCGTCGAGCAGGTACCCAGCATCCGTCACCAGATCGTGCTGCAGCGCACGGGGGCCGACGTCGCGTTCGAGGAAGGCCGCGACCTGTGGTGGCACGAGCGCGTGCTCACGCGCGAGCCGGACGAGCGCACCGAGGTGCTGCCGAGCGAAGCGCCCGCGATGATCCTCTACACGTCGGGCACGACCGGCAAGCCGAAGGGCACCGTGCACACGCACGCGGGCTGCCTCGCGACGATGAACAAGGAACTCGGCTACGCGTTCGACGTGAAGCCGGGGGACCGCTTCTTCTGGCTCACGGACATCGGCTGGATGATGGGCCCGTGGGAGATGATCGGCGTCGCCTCCCTGGGCGCCACGCTCATGGTCTACGAAGGGGCGCCGAACTGGCCGAACCCGGACCGCGTCTTCGAGATGATCGAGCGTCACGCGCTGACGCATCTCGGCGTGGCCCCCACCGCGATCCGCTTGCTGCGCCGCGCCGGCGACGACCTGGCCAAGGGGCGCGACCTCTCGTCCCTGCGCATGATCGGATCGACAGGTGAGCCCTGGGATCCCGAGTCCTGGATGTGGTGCTTCGAGCACGTCGGCCAGGAGCTCTGCCCCATCATCAACATCTCGGGCGGCACCGAGCTGGTGGGCTGCCATCTCTCGCCGTTGCCCACGACGGCGCTCAAGCCCTGCACACTGCGCGGACCGGGCCTGGGCATGGACGTGGACGTCTTCGACGACGACGGCAAGCCGATCCGCGGCGGTCTCGGCCATCTGGTGCTGAAGCAGCCCGCGCCAAGCCTCACGAAGAGCTTCCTCGGCGACGACGCGCGCTACCTCGCGACCTACTTCGAGCGCTTCGGCGACAAGGTCTGGTACCACGGCGACTGGGCGTTCGTGGACGAGGACGGCTTCTGGTTCCTCCACGGCCGCAGCGACGACACGATCAACGTCGCCGGCAAGCGCGTGGGCCCGGCCGAGGTCGAGGCGGCGCTCGTCGAGCATCCGCTGGCCAGCGAAGCGGCGGCCGTCGGCGTGCCGGACGAGCTCAAGGGCGAGGATGTCGTCGCGTTCGTCGTGCTCAAGCCCGACGTCGAGGAGAGCGAGGAGCTGCGCCGCGAGCTCTCGGACAGCGTCGTGGCGCACCTGGGCAAGACGCTGCGCCCGAAGCAGGTGCGCTTCGTCGACATGCTCCCCAAGACGCGCTCGGCCAAGATCGTGCGCGGCGTCATCAAGCGCCGCTGGCTCGGCGAGGACGTGGGCGATCTCGCGAGCGTGGAGAACCCGGACGCCGTCGACGCGGTTGCAGCAAGCCGCTAGCGGCTCGCTGCGGCGTGCCCGTCACCCGTTGCCCCGGTCGGCGCGTGTCCGTCCGTCCCCTGAATCTAGCCCTTCGGCAGCCTCAGCACCTCGTGCTGGATTTCTTCTTCTTCGAGCACTTCCTTGAGGCTGGTCCAGTCGTTGGCCTCGCTGCCGAGGAAGTCGGTGGCCGCGTCCCCGGCGATCACGATCTCCTCCGCGCCGAAGGCGTGGGCAAGCTCGAGCGCTTCGCGGCCGATGATCTGGCGCGCACGCGGATCCGTGATGAACTCCTCGTACTCGTCCGTGCGGCAGAGCACGACGAAGCCCGGGAAGAGCAGGAAGTGACCGATGCGCAGCGGCACGCGGATGCGGAGGATCTCCTTGTCCGCGCGGATCTTGTCGCTCAGCTCGCCCGCCGAGAGGTCGTCGGGAACGAACTCGCCCCACTCCTTGCTGTCGACGTTGGTCAGCTCGACTTCGATGGAGGACTCGGAGGATGAGTCGATGTTGACGAACCCGGGGCCCAGCAACTGCTCGACGACTGCACGGGTGGCGCCGGCGAGGGTGCGGGAGGTCGGAACGAGTATCTCGATGGCCACATATGGATCATCCCCCTGAGAGAGACCCGTGCCCAGAGATGGACGACCGGCTCGCGTGCGTAGCCGTGACGCCGACCGCAGCACTGGGGTAATCCAAGGGCGGTCGAGCTAGCTTCCGAGCCGGCGAGGAAGCACTGGCCCCCAAAGTTGGAACGACGGGGCCCCGCGCCACCAAAGGTGGCAGTGGGGTGGCCCCACGCCACCGAAGGTGGCAATGGGGAGGTCACGCTCGCCCCTTACCCCTCGCGGTCGAGATGCCTGCCGATGATCAGGCGCTGGATCTCGGAGGTCCCTTCGCCGATCTCGCAGAGCTTGGCGTCGCGCATGATGCGCTCGGCCGGGTACTCGCGCGTGTAGCCCACCCCCCCCATCACCTGGATGGCGCGGTGCGCACAGCGCATGGCGACCTCGGATGCGTACAGCTTGGCGGCGGACGCGGCCAGACCGTAGGGCTGGCCGTGATCGTGCAGCCAAGCCGCCTCGTAGACGAGGTTGCGCGCCGCGCGGATCTCGACCGCCATGTCGGCAAGCTGGTGCGCGACGGGCTGCATGCGGATGAGGCGCTTGCCGAACTGCTCGCGCTCGCGGACGTAGGGCAATGCGACGTCGAGGGCGCCCTGGGCCAGCCCGAGCGCCATGGCGCCGATCGAGATGCGACCGGCCTCGAGCGTCTGCATGAAGGCGTGGAAGCCCTGGCCCTCTTCGCCCAGCTTGTTCGCCGCGGGGATGCGGCAGTCCTTGAAGACCAGCTCGCGCGTGTCCGAGCCACGCAGGCCGAGCTTGTCCTCGAGCGTGCCGTACTCGAAGCCGGGTGTGTCCTTCTCTACGACGAAGGCGCAGATGTTCTTGGTGTCACCCAGCTCGCCCTGGCCGGCCCGCGCCGTGAAGACGATGGTGCCCGCATGCGTGCCGTTGGTGCAGTAGATCTTCGTGCCGTTGACGACCCAGTGGTCGCCGTCCTGGACGGCAGTGACACGCGTCATCTTGGCGTCGCTGCCGGCGCCGGCTTCGGTGAGCGCGAAGGCGCCGAGCATCTCGCCCGTAGCGAGCCGCGGGACCCAGCGCTGCTTCTGCTCCTCGGTGCCGAACTTGTAGATCGGCGCCGTGCCGAGCGAGGTGTGCGCGGCGACGGTGATCGAGGTCGTCCCGCACACGCGCGCGAGTTCCTCGACGACGATGGAGTAGGCGCGGTAGTCCATCCCCGTGCCGCCGTACTCCTCGGGCCAGGGCACGCCGAGCAGCCCAAGCTCCGCGAGCTTGGGGATCGTCTCGTGCGGGAACCGCTTCTCCTCGTCGAGCGCGGTTGCGATAGGCGCGACTTCGCCCAGGGCGAACTCGCGCACCATCTCGCGCACGTCGAGGTGATCCTCGTCCAGGAAGGGGTGAACTGCGCTGGGCATCGTCTCCGTCAAGCTCATCGAGGCCGATTCTAGGCGGGCCGGGTGGCAGTCCCGACCTCTCGCGGGGTGGCTGTCCCGACTTGGGCAGATCAGGCCGACTGGCTGCGCCGCAGGGCCACTTCTTCGCGGATGTAGGCCGTGAGATCCGCCAGGGGGGTGCCGGGACCGAAGAGCCGGCCTACGCCCAGGGCCCGGAGCGCTTCCACGTCGGCCTCCGGGATGATGCCGCCGCCCGTCAGCAGGATCTGCGCACCTCCGCGCTCCTTCAGGAGCTCGAGCACCTGCGGGAAGAGCGTCATGTGGGCGCCCGAGTGCAGGGAGAGGCCGACCGCGTCGACGTCCTCCTGCAGCGCGGCCTCGACGATCATCTCGGGCGTCTGGCGCAGCCC
>JAHEIK010000244.1:1582-6158 GCA_024639415.1 Planctomycetota bacterium | reverse complement strand
GGCGGCCTCACGCGTGACGTCACGATGCACCGCCACGTGATGGACGATGCGGCCGGAGGGGTCGGAGACCGGTGAAACGGTAGTGTCCGTGAGGATGGCTGAGCCGTCCCGGCAACGAACGTGGACGCGACCCGTCCACGTATCGCCCGCCTGAACCGTTCGCGCGATCCTCTCGTAGTGAGCTGCGTCTTGGACCTCGTGGCGCAGGAAGCGGCGGTCCTTGCCCAGCACCTCGGTCGCGGTGTGGCCCGTGACGCGCAGGAACGCAGGGTTGACGTAGTGGATGACGCCCTCGTCGTCCGTGATCACGACGCCGTCTGCGACCTGCTCGACTGCGGTCGACAGTCTGCGCTGACTCTCTTCCGCGCGATGTCGCTCGGTCACGTCCTGTACGACACCGACGACGCGGTCGGGGTTCCCCTCCGTATCCAAGTAGACGTGGGACTCGGAGTGGATCAATCGCACCCTACCGTCTACCGGCCGCTTGATGCGAAAGTCGAAGCGCACGCCCTGTCGATCGTGGAGTGAGCGCTCCATGACGTGTCGAGCGCGTTCGGCGTCCGCTGGCAGGAAGATAGAGAGCGTCTCCTCGAGCGTGCCCGCGAAGGATTCCGGGTCGATTCCGTAGATGCGGTACATATTCTCGGAGAAGCTCACTTCGCCGGTCCCCACCATCCACGTCCACAGGCCCATGCGAGCTGCACCCTCGGCCTGGCCGAGATAGGAGCGGCTCTCGCTCAATTCCCGCTGGGCCCGGCGTTGGCCAAGAGCACCCATCACGATTCCGCCAACCGACCGCAGAAGCTCGACGGCCCGTTCGGACCACGACCGCTCCCGGCGGACGGAGTCGAGCCCCAGGAAGCCCGTCACGCGTCCGGCGGTTTCGAGGGGGACGCAGATGAGCGACTGGATCCCTTCGCGCTCCCACTCGCGTCTGTCGGCCTCCGCTTCCGGGGGGAGATCGTCGACTCGACGCACATGCACCACGTCGCCGCGCTGGATGCGTTCTGAGAACCAGGGCATGCTCGCCGCAGGCAGCTCCTGGAGTCGCTCACGCTCGGGATCGATACCGGGGGCACACCACTCGTGGGTATTGCTCAGCGTGCCGTCCTCGGCGATCACAAACGCGTAGCATCGATCCACATCCGAGAACTCCCCGATGGCCCGGAGCGCATCCTCGACCCCACGATCAAGCTCTTCGGGAGCGAGCGCCATGAAGCGACCGGCGATTCGTGCCACGAGTTGGGCGCGGCTCGTCGCGTCGCGCAGCGGTCGCGGGGCCGCACCTTTCTCCTGCTGATCCCGGGGCACATCCACGCGGTGAAGATAGCCCGTGGCCGCCGCATCCTGGGAGGAGCAGCCTCACGAGATGTTCAGATGGACGCAAGAATTCGCGGCTGGGGGGGCGGACGTGCCGCTCATAGCTCGTAGATGTAGATCAAACTGAGGTAGAGGCCGACAGCGAGGAACACCACGCCCGTGACGCGCCGTGCCCAGGCCGCGATGGCGGTTGTCTTGGTGAACACACCGCCCACCTTGCGCGCTCCCGTGGCCAGCAGGATCGCGAAGGCGATGACCGGCAGGGCAGTGCCCACGCCGTAGATGACGGGCAGCAGCACGCCGTCGCCGTGCCGGACGGCCAGCGGCACAAGGCTCGCGAAGAACAGGCCCGCGGAGATCGGGCAGAAGCTGAGGGCGAAGACGGCACCGAGCAGGACGGCTCCGAGGGGGCCCAGCCGATCCACCGTGCGCTGCAGTCCTGCGCTGATGCCGCGCCCCGAGCCTCCCAGTTGGATCAACTCGAGCAGCACCATGCCCGCGAGCATGAGGATGGGCCCCAGTGCGAGGTTCATGTACTTCTGCAGCCACGTGGAGAGCCCGGGGGCGCCCACGAGGCTCCCTACTAGGACGACACCCAGTGCCCCGTACGCCACGCAGCGGCCCAGTGCATAGAGCAGGCCGGCGAGCAGCACGCGGCGCGGGCGCTCGACGTCTCTCCCCACGTAGGAGATGGCTGCGATGTTCGTCGCCAGCGGACAGGGGCTGATCGACGTGAGGATGCCCAGCCAGGCCGCGGTGCCCGCCAGCGCCAGGGTCTCGTTCACAGTCCTACCCCTCGTCCTCGTCGCGCCATCCGGATAGCACGACGTCCACGGCTTCCTTGACGTGAGCAAGGAACGCTTGCTTGTCGGCCGTGAGATCCCAGAGCTTCTTGAGGACGCGGTAGTCGTCTTCCTCGCCCCGGCGCAGGTCGCTCAACACGAGCGCGCTGCGGATGAGCCCGTACTCCTCCACCGCTTCCTCGTTCCACGCCTGATCCATGTTCGCCGTCTCCCACACCACGGCCTTGGAGGCGAGTGCCTCGGCGAAGTGGGTCTCGAGGGCCTCCTTGGCGTAGGCCTCCAGCGTGTTGCAGGTGGAGCAGCGCTTGGTGCTGTGGTAGTAGCGCACCACGAGTTGCCGGGCCGGCACGCTCGCAGGATCTGCGGCTGCACGGGGCCCGGCATGCTCCAGCGCGCTGCGTGCGCCCACCTCCTTGCCCACCGCGTAACCGACCGTGAAGACGACGAAGGTCAGGAGGAGGATCGTCAATGCCTTGCGCATGATCGCTACGCCTCGCTCAGGAGTGCCGTGATCTGCTTCGCATCCGGCGCCCTGCCCATCACCTTCACGACGCCGTTCACGACGAGGGCCGGGGGCGCCATCACGCCGAGGGCGAGCATGCGGTCGAGGTCCGTGACCTTCTCGAGCGTGTAGTCGAGGCCCAGGGCTTCGGCGGCTTGACGCGTGTTGTCCGCGAGTTTGTTGCACTTGGTGCAACCGGGGCCCATCACCTGGATTTCGAGCATGGGAGACGTTCCTTTCGTGGGGGGGCGGGTCAGCCCGCGACAGCCCCGTAGATCAAGCCGGTCGTCATCGCCATGATCACGACCAGCACACAGAACACCGTCGTCTTCTTCGCGCCGAGAATCTTGCCGATCACGAGGATGTTCGGCAGGGAGAGCGCCGGTCCGGCCAGCAGCAGCGCAAGCGCGGGGCCCTCCGCCATACCGTGCTCGGTCAAGGCCTGCACGATCGGGATCTCGGTCAGCGTGGCGAAGTAGAAGAGCGCGCCCACGACGGAGGCGATGAAGTTGGAGGTGAGCCCGTTGTCGCCCACGAGGGCGGCCACCTCGCGGTCGGGCAAGAGCGCGGCGATGAAGCCCACGACGAAGACGCCGCCGAAGAGCAACGGCACGAGCATCTTGGCGAAGTCCCAGGAGTTGTCCATCCACTCGCGCAACTCGGCACGCGGGAACCACGCGAACGCCATCCAGAGCACAAGCAGACCCATGGCGCCGGCCAGCCACCAGCGCACGTGCCAGATGCTCATCACCCAGGAAGACTTGGTCTCCAGGCGCGCGATCTCGGTCTTGGGCAACACGAGGCGGTCACCGACCCGCGCGCGCTCCGTCGTCTCCTCGACCTGGACCGTGTAGTCGTCGGCGGTCTCCTGCAGCACGACGCCGTGGACGGTCGATCCGTCCTTCAGGTGGACCGCAGCATCCCCGGGGTTGTACCAGTCGCTGAACACGAGGAACGCGACCATGGCGGCGATGAGCAGCGCGTTCTTCCACACGGGCCGCGCGTCCTCGTCGGGCTCCGGGAGATGCATGACGGCGGCCGCCTTCTCCTTCTCTTCGCGGCGGAAGAAGCCTGCCATGAAGAGACCGAGCAGTACGGCGAACACCACGGCGCCGACGGCACGGGCAGCGCCGATGTCCACGCCGAGCACACGTGCCGTGAGAAAGATCGCCAGGACGTTGATCGCGGGGCCGGAGTAGAGAAAGGCCGTCGCCGGACCGAGGCCCGCGCCGAGGCGGTAGATCCCCGCGAACATCGGCAGCACGCTGCAGGAGCAGACCGCGAGGATGCTGCCCGAGACCGCGGCCATCGGATAGGCCACGCGCTTGGGCGACTTCGGTCCCAGGTGCTTCATCACGCTCGCCTGCGAGAGGAAGGTCGTGATGGCGCCTGCGATGAAGATCGCGGGCACGACGCACGCCAGGGTGTGGTTGCGCGCGTACCACTGCAGCAACTTGAACGCTTCGAAGATGGCGTCCTTCACCCGTGGATCCGAGAGGGGCAGGGTGTAGGCGACGACGAACACCCCGGCCATGGCGCCGAAGATCTTCCATTCGCGCGACATCAGGTGGGACTCCAGACCCGTTCCTTGCGGGTCAACGTTGGCAGGTGATGACGTCCTCATCGGCGGCGCCCAGGAGCGCCTCGATGCAGTCGAAGAAGCCGAGCACGCAGGGGGTGCGCAGTCGGTAGAAGACCTTCTGTCCACGCCGTTCCGAGCTGAGGATGCCGGCGTGCTTCAGCACGGCGAGGTGGC
Organism: Planctomycetota bacterium; assembly: GCA_024639415.1. Taxonomy (GTDB): domain Bacteria; phylum Planctomycetota; class PLA2; order PLA2; family JAEUHO01; genus JAHEIK01. Next base: position 1,777 of record JAHEIK010000244.1, on the reverse strand, counting down.
GGGAGACCGTGGAGACGTCGGCGTCCGCCAGGTCCGTCAGCTCACAGACGCAGCGCTCGCCGGCGGCGAGCTGCTCGACGAACAGGAGGCGCGTCGGGTGTCCCAGGGCCTTGATGACCTGGGCGCGCTCGCTCAGCCTGCGTCTCTCGGCGGCGTCCATCGCGTACCTCCAGGGAGAGACTACTGCAATATTGG
>JAHEIK010000244.1:0-1572 GCA_024639415.1 Planctomycetota bacterium | reverse complement strand
TATCTGCAGTGCCCTGAAGATGGACCTCGCGGGGTGGACCTTGCCCACCAGCCGGTCGCTGGCGAGCATGGGTCCGTGCCGCGCGCCCGGATCCTCGTCGACGACGCCTTGATCGAGGCGGGCGATCCGCACGCCGTGATCGAGCCCCTCTGGTGGCTGGCGAGCACGGACTCCGAGCAGGCCTACCTGGCGAGCGTGGCCGACTTCACGCAGGAGCAGCGCTGGATGCATGCGGTGGCCTGGTATCAGGCGGAGGTGTGCAACGGAGGGCACCATCAGTTCCTGTTCAACTCCACAGGGCTGCTGTGGAGCGAAGCGCTCGCCGGGGTCGAGGCATTGGGGCTCGACGGCGCGGCGGGTCTCCTGCGCGCCCTCGCCGAGCGCCTCGGCGCGGAGCCGCCGCGCGACCGGGACGCGCGCGAGGCGCTGCTCTTCGCCTGTCGCGAGGAGTTCGAGGACCTCGACGACGCGTTCTACGCCGAGGTCGAGGGCGTGCTCGAGCCGGCGATGCACGCGTTCATGCGCGCGCACAAGGCTGCCTTTCACTTCGACGGCATCGTCGACCGCCCGGATCCGATCGATCTCGGGGATCTGATCCAGGACTAGCCCGGGGTGCGAGCGGCGTGGTTCGTCCGGTACCCTGTCGCCCATGACAAGTGCCGTGGTCCTGGGAGCAGGCATCGTGGGTTCGGTCATCGCCGCCGATCTGGCGGACGACGGCTGGGACATCACGATCGCCGATCGCGATGCGAAGGCCCTGGCCCGCGCTGCGCACCTTGCCGGGGGCAACGTCCGGACGCTCGAACGGGATCTCTCCTCGGCCGCCGCGATCACCCGGACGATCGAGCCGTTTGACCTGGTGCTCGGTGCCCTGCCCGGCTTCCTCGGCTTCGAGGGGCTGCGCGCCGTCATCGAGGCCGGCAAGTCCTGCTGCGACATCAGCTTCATGCCCGAGGACGCGCGGGATCTCGACGCCCTTGCGCGCGAGCACGGTGTCACCGCGATCGTGGACTGTGGCGTCGCACCAGGCCTGAGCAATCTGCTGTGCGGGCATGCCGTGACGAAGTTCGACACGTGCGAGCGCCTGGAGATCGTCGTGGGGGGGCTGCCCGCCGATCCGCAGCCGCCGTTCGAGTACAAGGCTGCGTTCTCACCCATCGACGTGATCGAGGAGTACGTGCGACCCGCGCGCTACGTGACGGGTGGCGAGATGCGCACGGTGCCCGCGCTCACCGAGATCGAGGCGGTCGAGTTGCCCGGCGTGCCCGTACTCGAGTCCTTCCTCACGGACGGTCTGCGCAGCCTCGCCGACACGCTCGACGTACCCGAGATGAGGGAGAAGACACTGCGCTATCCGGGGCACGCACGCCTGATGGCTGCGTTCCGCGCAGCGGGACTCTTCGACACGGCGGCGGTCGACGTCGGGGGTGTCGCCGTACGGCCCATCGACTTCACGACGCAGCTGCTCTTCCCCGCCTGGACGTACGCCGAGGGCGAGGAGGATCTGACCGTCATGCGCATCGTGGCCGAGGGCACGAGCGCAGGCGAGCGACGCATGCGAACGTGGGATCT
>JAHEIK010000243.1 GCA_024639415.1 Planctomycetota bacterium | reverse complement strand
CGAATCGCGGCATCCCCGTGCTGCAGTGCCACGGCACGTACGACCCCATGGTGCCGCTGGGGTCGGGTCTGCGGGCGCGCGAGTTCCTCGTGGGCCTCGACCACACCGTGGCATGGTACGAGTACCCGATCCAGCACGAGGTCTCCGCACCCGAGTTGGAGACGATCGGAGAGTTCATCGTCGCCTCGCTCGCGGCTTCGCCGGCCTCGTAGTCCGCATCAAGTGTCGCGGCGCGAGAAGCGCGGCAGGCAGGCAGGCAGGTGAGGAGGCGCGTGCGGCCGGTCATGGGCGCAGCGCAGTCCCGGACGACCGGATCACGCGTCGGCGTCCCGCTGCTCAAGCGAGCGACGGATGACGGCGCACGCCTCGTCGGCATCCGCCACACAGACGGGGATCCCCAGGTCTTCAGCGGACGCGAGGATGCGCTCGCCGCCGAGCATGTACTTCTTCGCCCACGCCACGAGGTCCTTCCACATCGCACCAATGAAGATGAGCGGTACACCCTGCATGTGACGGACCTGGAGCAGCTGCCAGATCATCGCCATCTCGAGTGTCGTTCCGATCCCACCGCGCACGACGACGAACGCGCTCGAGAGCCGTACGAAATGATGCAGCCGCGTGAAGAACGTCTCGTGGTGGTACATCTTCTCGACGAAGGGGTTGGGCTCCTCCTCGTGGGGCAACGTCACGGGCAACCCGATCGACCTCGTCACGTTCTCGGGGTCGCCGAGCTTGGCTCCTTCATTGGCTGCCTGCATGAGCCCCGGACCGCCGCCGGTGACGATGTCGCAGCCCATCGCGGCCAGGTCCCTGGCCAGGCGCTTGACCTCGTCGTAGATCTCGTCCCCCGGCTCGGCGCGAGAGGACCCGAAGATCGTGACGCGGTAGTAGTCGTCCGGCGGACGGATGCGCGCCAGGTCGTTCGCAACGCGCCACACGTCGTAGAGCGCCGTCTCCACGACCTTGAACACTTCCTCGCTGGCCGTCCCCACCGTCGCGGGCTCGGCGGGTCTCTCGTCGTCAGTCATGGCGTCTCCTCCATCCGGGCCGCCAGGGTACCGAGGCCGACCGGGATGACGGCCCAGCGGGTCCAGGGGTGAGTTGCAGCACGTGAAGTCGTAGACTGTGCGCGTGGACCCTGAAGAACGCTCAGAGGCCGATGGCGCGATTCCGGAGGAGAAGAGCGCCGCGCTGAGCTTCGCAATCGCGTCGCTCGTCGTCATGGGGTTCGCGTTGCTCGTGCGCAATGAAGAGGGCGCCGTCATCTTCGGCATCGGCGCATTGCTCGGGCTCATCGGTCTCGGCCGAGGCCTCTACGAAGCCGGGCACCGCGAGCGGTTCAAGTCGGGAGTAGGTGCCGCGATCGCCATCTCGTGCCTGACAGGCGTAGGCGGCATGCTGCTGTTGATTGCGCTCATCGACCTGCTCGGCGGGTTCTAGCCGGTCCCTTGGGCCGCGCGCCGCAGCCTCCTGATCTAGGGACGCGGATAGCGCAGGACGTGCAGTGCGGGGCCGGCCCCGCTCTGCTTCTTGCGCTTCTTCTTCGCGGCCCCCGGCAGCACGACCTTGACCACATGGTCGTCGACGACCTCGACAGCGGCCAGCACCACGTGCAGCTCGCCGTCCCCCTTGCGCCGGCAGGCTTGCAGCAGGTAGCGGCCCGAGGACAGATCGACATCCGCCCCCGCCTTGGCGACGTCCACGAATGTCTGCGGCTTCCAGGGGAAGGAGTCCAGGTCGCAGACGGCGACCTTCGTGCCCTTCGCCTTCGCACCGAGCTCAAGACGTAGGCCACTCGCAGGCGCACGCGTGCGCTCGGCGGTGGCGTCGATGCCCGGGCTGCCAAGGGTGATGGCGCACTCGGCCTTCTTGCCGGGTGTCGATGACGCGACCGCCCAGCCGCTCTCGTCGCCCTGGCGGGCGTGAACCACGTAGTCCCCCGGACCCAGATCGAACGAGAAGCCGCCCTTGTCATCCGTAGCCGCCTCGAACGCCGAACGCAGGTACGGCTCGTTGCCCACCTCGTTGAAGATGTAGAGGGTGACGCGGGCACCCGAGGCGGGCTCCCCCTCGGCCGTGGTCACGCGCAGCGTCATGGCGCAGACCTTCGTGTAGTAGCGCGTCGAGTTGATGACGGAGTAGCCACCGCGGTTGGTCAGCACGCTGTCGCCCTCCGGGGTCCCGATCGCGCGACTGAGGACCAGTGCGGCCCGCTTCGCATCGCCCACGAACCACGCACTGTTCAGCTTGCCGCCGGGTTCGCACGCACCCAGGAAGCCCCAGTTGCGCGCGCCCTTCTTGCCCTTCCCGATGTAGACCTCACACCAGGCGTGGTTGCTCGCCTTGAACGTCCAGTACGGCGTCGAGGCAATGCGCGCGGGCAGGCCGACAGAGCGCGCCACCGCATTGAAGAAGATGCCCTCCTCCTCGCAGCGGCCGTAGCCCCGCTTCAGGGTATCCAGCGGCCCGCTGTCCGCGGCCGGCGTCGGTTTGAAGGACACGCGCTGCCCGCAGTACTTGTTCACCTCCAGGGCGACCTTGGTCAGCGTCTTCGCCCGCTTCTTCTTGAGCAGAGGCACGACGTCGTCGAAGAACTGCTTGCGCCAGGCCTGCATGGGTTCGTCGCCCGAGAGGATCGGCAGCACGTAGTGCAGGAACACTTCCTTGGGCAGCGCCTTCGTCCACGGCAGCTCGCGCCGCGCCCGGTAGGCGTACGTGACGTGCTCGGTGAGCAGCGGCTCGGTCAGCTTGCTCCGGTGGTGCGACCGCATGTGGGCAAGCAAGAACGCCCAGCCCTCGCGCTCGTCCTCCCCCAGCTTCGTGTAGCTGGCTCGCAGCGCCGCGCCGTTGCCGCCGCGGAGTGCGCTGGCTACACCCGCCCGCCAGGCTTCCGGCACGCTCGAGAGGATGTCACCTTGCTCGTCGGCCCGCGCGGGCTCACCGCCGAGGCACAGCAGGGCGAGGGAGAGCAACGCCGCTGCGTACGGGACGCCGGCCCGCAGGCCTGTCCGGCCGGTCGATGAACTCATGTGGCTGCCCCCAGGGACGCGAAGGAAGCGGATTGTAGCGCCCGGGCTCCAGCGCGCCGATCAGGGTCGGGACGCCTCAGCAGATGATGATGTCGTGGCCCTCGACGACCTTGCGGCCGTTGGCCTTGGCCCGCGCTGCTGCCTGCCCCAGGTGGTAGTTGATGAACGTACTGAAGGCCCGCGGGAAGTTCGGGCCCATCTCGACGCCGTACGCCTCGAACTTCTCTTCGATCTTCGAGTCCTCGAAGACCTTGGCGAGGACGATCTCCTTCTTGGTCCGCTTCCTCGCTCTCTTCTTCTTCGCGGCCACAGCGCTCTCCTTGCTGACGGGCTACTTGGTTGCTTCGATCGTGGCGAAGACCTTGTCCGGATCGGCGCAGACTGCCTCGTTGCAGTGCTTGGCGCAACTGTGCGTCGTGAACTCGCCGATCTTGCACGAGAACTCGGGCTTGCCGTCCATCATGAGGCTGCACGACGGACAGCGCGAGATCACCTTGTCCTCGGTGCCATCCAGCCGATCCGCCGCAGCAAGCTTCTCGAGCGTCGCCGCGCTCGGCTTCGCCTTCGACACGAGCGGGCCCGCCGGCTCTTCCGCGGGCTTGGGATCGGGCCCTCCGCAGGCGGTGAGCAACACGAGGACGGCGAGCGTGGACAGACCGAGCTTCAAGAAGTTCATGACGTCAGCGTAGGCCGGATCTTGGGGGGACGACACCCCTCGTTCGAGCGGCGGATCAGAGCTGCTTCGGCTTGCAGAGCGCCGACTTCTTGCGAGCCGCCCAGCCGCAGCGCTTGCAGGCGAAGCTCGGGTCGTGGCCCTTGAGCTTGGGCTTCTTCTTGCCCTTGGTGCAGCCGCTTGCGCTTGTCATGACCAGCTGGGTTTCCTTCCGCACACTCCGCCAGCCGATCTCGAGCCGGGGCAACGTCAGGGCGGGATTGTACGAGCGACGCGGGGGGCTGCAGCGCTGGGATCGACGCCCCCCGGCATCACCGCTTCTCGACGGCTCCGACGTCCACGCCGCCGCCTACGGGCCGGGCGCCGCCCGTCTGATCCAACGGGGACGGCATCGCGGTGTCGCCCGGACTGGTGTCCATGTTCATCGTGATGTCCGGGTTCTCGGTGAGTGGGCCGTCTGCGAAGAGCGTGGCCCAGGCTGCGTCACCGAGCAGTTCCGGCCCCATGCCCGGGAGCATCTCCGCTGCGAGTGCCTCATCCAGCTGATGCCAGAAGTGGATGTAGGGATGGTTGGCCAGCTCCTTCGGCCAACTCTCGGCGGGTCCAAAGAAGTGGGTGCCCGCCAGCGTGAGGATCGGAGTCCCCTCAGGATCGAGATAGGGCTGGAGTCCCGCCGTCTCGTCGTCCAGATCGACGCCTTGGAGGAAAGCCTCGAAGGCGGCTTGCCGGTCGCTCGCGAAATCGGTCAGCCCGTAGTGGGCCTCGAGCCGCGCCAGCACGATGGCAAGGAAGTTGTCGGTGGCCCCTTCTGCAACGCTGTAGTCGGCCAGGACATCGTTCACGACGTAGGGCGCCGCGGGCAAGGCATCGACCGCAGGCCCCTTGGGCTCGTAGTGCAGCACCAAGGGGGTGCCGGACGCGACGCCCGCCGAGAGCACGTGCGCGTGGTGCGTCACCCCCTTGTCGAGATCGACGACCTCCGCGAGGTCGAGGCCATCGAGGTCGCCGACCTTGGGGTAGTGCCGCCGAACGAGCGTCTCCCAGTTCTCACGGCCCACGGGTACGAGGATCTGACCGAAGTCGAGGGCGCCGAAGCAGTTGTAGCCGCGGCTCTTGAAGTGCAGCAGCGAGCCGGTGAAGACGTCGTGCTCGTAGGTGTTGGCGGGGAGGCCGTCCGGTCCGAGTTCGTGGACGACGTTACCGGCCACGATGGAGAAGCCGGTCACGAGATCCTCGACGGCGTGCGCGTTGCCGATCGTGGCGGCGATTCCGCCCGCCAGGTTGGGTCGGCTGAGGCTGTCGGTGCGCGGGTAGCCGGAGGTCTCGTTCTCGACCACCGTGCAGCCCCACAGATGCATGTAGCCGTTGGACATGTAGAGGCCGCCGCCGCGCCAGTAGCCCAGGGCCAGGACGAAGGGCGGCAGCCCGGGGGCGGGCAGGACCGTGTTGCGAGCGACGGTGCAGTCCCTGAGTTCGAGGGTGTTGCGGTTGCCGATGCCGCCCCCATCGGAGTACACGCCCGCGCCGTAGGCGAAGAGACCCGCGATGCTGTTGCCGCTGATGGCGCAGCGCTCGAGCTTGGACAGTGTGAACAGGGAGATGGCGCCACCAACGGAGAAGACCCCACCACCGGCGGCACCGGCGCCGACCACGGTGTTCCCGCCCACGACGCAGTCCGTCATCTCGACGATGTTCGCGTAGAGACCGCCGCCGAATGCGCCGCGATCGCGCGAGGAGTCGAAGTCGCCCACGCAGTGGTTGTCGTGCAGGGTGCAGCCGGCCAGCCGGGCTCGGCCCCAGACGGCGACGCCACCGCCCCGCGCCAGGGTCCAAGGCTGATCCTCGACGTTCTCCGTGGAAATGTCCTCGGTGACGCTGTTGCCGCCGGTGATCGTGACCCCCGTCATCGTAAGGTCGCCATATACGGCCAGGACGCGTGCGTCCTCCTCACCGCGCCATGCCACGGTGATGCCGTTCGGCAGCGCCGACGCGTCGATCACGACGATCTTGCGGGCATAGAGTGCCGACCGTCCGTAGTCCCGGTCGAAGTAGCCCACGAGGTACGACACCGGCCCGCTCGGCTCGTCGCGGATGCCCATGACCTCGCCCCGCAGCACGGAGTGCGGATCCCCCACTTGCTGTAGCTCGATCACGCCGCCGTCCAGCGACGGATCGAACGTGATGGCCTCCCCACTCGCCGCAGCGGCGAGCGCCATCCGCAGCGTCACCGCCCCGGCCGGAGGATCGAGGGGATCCTCCAGCGAGGTGACGATGACCGGCGACGCGATGAGCGTGTCGCCGCTCCCGCAGCCCAGGAGCAGTAGGCCGGCCAACAGGCCAGTGAACACGAATAGGTTGCGCATGGCCGTCTCACTCCGGGGACCAGAGCCTCAACCTACGCGCGCCCGCGGGTGGAGGGGAGCAGTTCACCACCGGCGCCAACCGAAGCGATGCACCCCTCGCCTGC
>JAHEIK010000242.1 GCA_024639415.1 Planctomycetota bacterium | reverse complement strand
AAGATCGCTGCGCCGAGCGAGAACGGCACGGCGACGAGCATCGCGAGGCCGGTCACGCTGGCCGTGCCCACGATCAGGGCAAACGCGCCGTAGGTCGGGTTCTCCTCGGAGGTCGGACGCCAGTTCGGCGAGGTGAAGAACTCGACGATGTCCATCTCGCCGGTGATGAACGGCAAGCCCTCCTTCGTGATGAACACGAAGATGCCGACGATCAGCACGATGGCGGAGATGCCTCCGACGAACATGAAGACCTGCATGCCCTTGTCGACGAACCACGCGAAGGTGCGGCGATCCAGGTCGGGCAGGCTGCTGGGCAGTCGAGCGTCCACGGTTAGTCCGCGTCCTCCCCGCGCAAGGTCTCCATGAGCTCGCGCGTCTTGAAAGCGATCTTCTTGTGCACTTCGGCCAGGAGTTCTTCGGTGACCGCGCCCTCCGGCGCGAGATCCCAGTCCAACAGGACGGTCTTGAAGGGCCGCTCGGCGAGGTGATCGCGCAGGCCTGTGCCGAGGTTGACGATCACGTGGTAGTCGTCGAGCTCATCATGCGTCGTGGGAATCGGCACCGGGCGGGCGTGGCGGCTCGGGATGCCCTTGCTCTCGAGGAAGCTCTCGAGTGCGGGCTCGATCGCCTCGGCCGGCTCCCAGCCCGCACTCGCATAGGCGCCGCTGTTGGGGAACGCCTTCGCCGCTACGGCCTCGGCCAGCGGACTCCAGCAGCTGTTCGCAGCGTCCACGAAGAGGACCCGGTAGATCTTCGGCTCCTTGGTCTGACCCGTCACGGCGAAGACGGTCTCCTCGCAGATGTTCTTCGCCTGATCGCTGATGCGCTCGAGGCGGCGGAACACGGTAAGCAGGGCGAAGAGATCGGCCATCGAGCGCGACTCCTGCTCCCCCTCGCGCAGCAGATCGAGCCAGACACGCTCGAAGCTGCTGTCGACCTGTGCCGCCATGCCCATCGTCCCGCGCGCGTGCTCGGCGTCGCCGTCGATGAAGGACTTCAGCGACTGCTTCAGCATGCCGACCGACTGCTCGCTCATCAGCTCGACATCGCGCGCCACGGTCGTGGAGATCGGTTCCGTCAGCTGGACGGTCTCGCGCGCGATCTTCGCCGCGTAGTCGCCGATGCGCTCGATCGCGATCGTCAGGCGCAGCACGCTGGAGATGAAGCGCAGCACACCTGCGCTGGGCAGGTGCCTGGCCACGAAGAAGTGGCACTCCTTGTCGATCGTCCGGATCGCGCGGTTGATCGGCATGTCGCCGAGGATCGTGTCGGCCGCCGCGGCGCGGTCGAATGCCAAGAGCGACCGCGATGCCCGCTGCACCGCGACCGTAACGGCCTTGCCGACCGCCTCGACCTTCCCGCGAATGGCATCGAGGTCGTTCTGTAGACGCTCTTCGTAGTGGCTCACATCACACCTCCCTGGGGAGCCGGTGAGCGGCCGTCGACCACGGTCCGCCCTCCGGATGGCACAGACTACTGGTTGGCGGGCGCGGGCGCGTACCCCTTGCGCTTGATGATGGCCTGCCCCTCTTCGCTGAGGATCCAGTCGAGGTACTCCTTGGTCTCGCCCGTGGGCTCGCCATTGGTGTACATCAGCAACGGACGGGAGATCGGGTACGAGCCGTCGACGGCCGTCTCGACGCTCGGCTTCACGTACGGGCTGTTGGCGTCCTTCGCGACCGCGGCCAGCAGGACGTGCTCCGTGGCGTAGGCGAGTCCGCTGTAGCCGATGCCGCACGGCGTCTTCTCGACGGCGTCCACGACGTCCTTGCTGCCGTGCAGGTCCTTGGACCCCAGCTTGAAGTCCTTCTTGAGGAGCACCGCCTTGCGGAAGTACGCGTAGGTGCCCGAGTTGTTCTGGCGGCTGAAGCGCACGACCTCCGCACTATCGCAGCCCGGGACCTCGATGCCGAAGTCACGCCAACTCTCGGTCGGGCCCCCATCCGCGTAGATGTCCGAGAGTTCCTTGAGCGTGAACTTCGTCTTGGGGTTGTCCTTGTGGAGGTAGACGGCCAGCGCATCGACGCCCACGATCCACATCTTCGGGTTGATGCCCTTGGACTTGGCGAGCTCGATTTCCTTCGGCTTCATCATGCGGCTGGCGTTCGCGATGTCGACCGTGCCGTTGATGAGCGCGGCGATGCCGGTACCCGAACCACCGCCTGTCACGGCGACAGCAACGCCGGGCTTCTTCTTCGCGTAGGCCTCGGCCCAGGCCTGGGCCACGTTGACCAGCGTGTCGGAACCCTTGTTCTGGATGACGGTGCGATCACCCCGCCCGCCGCAAGCGGTCAGCAAGCCGAGCACTGCTACGCCCAGGACGTTCAACACGATTCGCTTGGTCATAGTTCTCCACTCCTCTGGCTGCGCCGGCCTGCGAGGGCCGGGTCGAGCCGACGCGCGTCCGCTGGCCTCTGCGCGCGCCATGCCGTTCGATCTGTGGGCCGGATTCGACCGAGGGCGCGTAAAGCGGAGATAAAGATGCGAACAAGCTTGGGAGATCGCGGGCCGCCCTCACAGCCAGGCGCCACGAGCCCTGGAAATGGGGCTCCGAGCCGCCGCCCTCAGCCGGAGGTGGCCCCGGCATCGCGGAACTTGTAGCCCACCCCGCGTACCGTCTCGATCAGGTCGCGGTGCTCGCCGAGCTTCTTGCGGATGGCGCGGATGTGCACGTCGATGTTGCGCTCGACCCGGATCGCGTCGTCGCCCAGGACGCGCCTGAGCAGGGTGTCGCGCTCGTAGACCCGGCCGGGGCTCGACGCCAGGAAGTGCAGGAGCCGGAACTCCGTCGCCGTGAACGGTACGGAGGCGCCCTCGACGAGCACCTCGTGACGGGCCGGGTCGATCTCCAGCGCCCCACGCCGCAGGGGACGCGCGCCCGTCTGCTCGGTCTGACCATGCCCCCGGCGCAGGACGGCCTTCACGCGAGCGACGACCTCCTTCACGCGGAAGGGCTTCGGGATGTAGTCGTCCGCGCCAACACCCAGGCCGACGACGACGTCCGTCTCCTCGCCCTTCGCCGTCACCATGATGATCGCCGTCGCGCTGAGCTTCGGATCCTGACGCACCAGGCGGCAGATCTCCAATCCGTCGAGATCGGGCAGCATCAGGTCGAGGAGGATCAGGTCCGGCTTCCGGCTGCGGGCGGCGTCGAGGCCGTCTCTCCCGGTGCTCGCAGTCGAAACCTGGAAGCCCTCCTTGCGGAGGTTGTAGGCGAGCACCTCGCGCAGGTCGCGCTCGTCTTCAACCACCAGGATGTGTTCGCCTGACATGACGCGCCCCGTCCGGCGGGTCGCCGCGTCCCGCCTGTCCGAAGGATAGACGTGTAGGGGGGTGCGGCGCGAGTCCTCGCGGGAGACGTGCCGCCTCCGCTACTTCGCCGGCAGCGCGACGCGGAAGGTGCTGCCCTGACCGACCACGCTCTCCACCTCGATCGTGCCGCTCATGGCCTGGACGAAGTGCTTGACGATGGAGAGCCCCAGACCCGTGCCGCCGACCTTCCGTGAGCGCCCCTCGTCAACCCGATAGAAGCGCTCGAAGATCCGATCGTGCTTGTCGGCAGGGATCCCGAAACCCGTGTCGCCCACCTCGATGACCACCGCACCGTCGCGCCTCAGCGCACGCAGAGTCACCCAGCCACCCCGCGGCGTGTACTTGATGGCATTGTCGAGCAGGTTGCCGGCGACGCGGCGGATGGCCTCCGCCTGCCCACTGACGATGAGGTCCTCGTCCGCGATCTCGGTCCTGATCCCGATGCTGCGCTCACGGGCAGTCGCCTGGCAGTCGTCCAGCGCCTCCCGCACCGGGTCGCGCACGTCCAGCGGACCACGACCGGCGAGCTCACCGCCCTTCGTCTCCAGTCGCGAGAGGACCAGCATCTCCTCGATCAGCTCGCCGAGGCGGTCGCTCTGACTCAGGATGCGGCCAAGGAAAGTGTGACGCATCTCGGGGTCCATCGCCGGGTCGTCGAGCACCGTCTCGGCCATGCTGCGGATGGACGCCACGGGAGTCTTCAACTCATGCGATGCGTTGGCAACGAAGGCACGGCGCACCTCCTCCAGACGCCGGTGCTCGGTGATGTCATTGAGCACGAGGACGGCGCCGCGCAAGAGATCGCCGCTCGCTTCGAGCGGCGAGAGGTGCAGCAGCACCGTCCTCACCTGCCCCTCCGCGGGCAGCGAGATGACGACCGAGTGGGTTTCTCCCTGCTGCACCGCGCGCCGCAACGCCTCCGGCGCCTTGTAAGGCAGCAGCGCCTCCCACACGGGTCGTCCGCGCACGTCGTCCGCCGTCACGCCCAGGATCGTGCAGGCGGCATCGTTCACGCGCGCGACACATCCTTCGTGGTTCACCGCCAACACGCCCTCGACCATTCCGCCCAAGATGGCCGTCACCTCCCGCTGATCGCGACGGATGGTGGAAATCTCGCGCTCGAGGTCCGAAGCCATCTCGTTGAAGGCGCCGCCGAGGTCGCCGATCTCATCCGTCTTCGAGGTACGTACGCGCCGTTCGTAATCACCGGCGGCGATGGCCATGGCGGCGTTGCGCATGGAGCGCAGCGGTCGCGACAACCGGCGCGCAGCGACGAAGGCCCCGGCGAGCCCGACGAGCACGGCCAAGCCCGCGGCTCCCAGGATCGAGTTCCGCAGCCGCGCGAGGCGGTCCTCGAGATCACCGAGCGCCATGGCTCCGCGCACATAGCCGCGTAGGGTCTCCCCGTCGCGCAGGGCGCGCGCCATGTAGATCATGGTCAGGCCCAACGTAGCACTGTGGCGCTGCGCGTGGCCGATCTCGGCGCCGCGACTTCCGAGCACTTCGGGCCGGGTCGCATGGTTGTCCATGCCGGCGGGATCCTCGGCCGAGTCTCCTACGACCGCGCCGTCCGCCCCGATCAGGGTGATGCGCGTCTCGAGGCCCTCACCCAGGTCCCGCAGGCGCTCCTGGAGCGCAGGCGTGGTGCGCCCCGGCAGCGCGTCGACGAAGAGCTCACACAGCAGGTCGAGCCGCTTGCGCAGCGTCGCGTTCGCCTGACGCTCGACGTTCTCGCGCACGCGGCTGCTCGCCAGCCAGCCGGCGAACACGGCAGTCAGGGCGATGAGCGCGAGGAACGCTCCGAAGAACTTCCAGAAGAGGTTCACACGGAACACATTGCTCTCCGCTGGGAAGGAGCGTTATCCACCAAGCGCCGCCGACGCGCAACGGGCGACCCGGAGACGGCCCGAGGGCTCTCGTCACGGCTGCCGTGAGTCTGCCTCGAACGCAGGTCCGAGTACGCTCGGCGGTCTCGGAGGACGACATGACGAACGACGCCGCCACACACACCTACCGCGTGCTGCACGAGGCCGTCGGGGGCGCCAAGCCCATGGACGTCGAGCGTCTCTGGTCGATCCCGCGGGTCGGCGCCCCGGTACCTGCCCCAGGCGGCAGCCACCTTGCCGTGCCGGTAGGCACCTACTCGCTGGAGGCCAACCGCGGTGCGAGCCGCCTGTGGCTGGTCCCCACCGGCGGCGGCAAGCCACGGTCGCTCACCTCCTCGGATCGGCATGCGAGCCAGCCGGCCTTCTCTCCCGGTGGCGGCCGCATGGCGTTCGTCGCCCGGGCCGCCGACGATCCCAAGGCGCCGGCACAACTGCACGTCCTGCCGCTGCTCGGGGGCGAGGCGGAGCGTGTCACAGACATGCCGCTCAGCGTGTTCGACCCCACGTGGCTGCCGGACGGCTCGGGGCTCGTCTTCGGGGCCTGGCTGTTCGAGGAGCACGCGGACGTCGAGGGCACGCGCGCGGAGGCCGAGCGTCGCAAGGACGAGCCCTACACCGTCCATGCGACCGAGGACCGCTTCTACCGTTTCTGGGATCAGTGGGTCCAGGGCGGCACGCTCGCTCACCTCTTCCACGTCGACCTGGCCAGCGGCGAGGTGCGCGACCTCATGCCGGGCAGCCGACTCTGGTTCAACTGGATCGATCCGAGCGGGCAGTACGACCTGAGCCGCGATGGCAAGGAGATCGTCTTCCACGCCCACCGCGTGGGAGGGCCGGCCGAGCGCTTCCGGACGGACATCTACCGGCTGACCATCCGCGCGGACGGCGCCGAACCCGAGATCCTGACAGCACAGAACCCTGCGTCCTCGATACGCCCCCGCTACACGCCGTGCGGCAAGGCGGTGCTCTAC
>JAHEIK010000241.1 GCA_024639415.1 Planctomycetota bacterium | reverse complement strand
GAGCCCGAGCTCCAGGCCCTCGAGGAAGCCGTGGACGAAGTTGGGCTCCTTCTCCTTCGCCGCCGCGGCGGGCGCGGCCACGAGGGCGATCAAGAGAAGTAGCGTGACCTGGAAGGCGCGCGTGCGCTGCATGGCATATCTCCGGCAGGTGTGCCTTGCAGGGTACCCAATCGCCTCGTGCGGCGCGAGCGCCCCGCCGCCTTGCGACTCTCGGGCCGCGGTGGTACTCCGGGCTGCCATGAAGCGCCGCCTGCTGCACGTTGCCCTCCTGTTGTTCCTGCTGCTCGCCGCGCCCCAGGCGATCGCGAAGGAGCAGCCCGGGGGCGCCCGCGAGCTGCGCGAGCTCATCCGGCAGTTCGCCGCGGACGAGGAGTCCCTGCGGAGCTTCTACGGGGAGCCGCTCTCGGAATTCCGCCTCGCGCGACTCGCGACCTTCCTCGATCACTGGCGTGCCGCCGTGCCGTCGAGCGCGGGGGAACTCGATCTCGACGCGAGCATCGACCTCCGCCTGCTGATCAATCACATCGCGCGGCGCACGGACGAGTTGCGCCTGCAGCGCAAGCGCAACGTCGAGACCAAGCGGGTCCTGCCGTTCGCCGATGCGCTGTTGAAGCTCGAAGACGCTCGTCGTCGCTCCGAGCCCGTCGACGCCAAGGCGGCCGCGCAGCAACTCGCCGACCTCACCGCGGCAGTCGCCAAGGTGCGCAAGCGGGTCGAGCTGGGCCAAGCGAAGGCCAAGGACACCGCGGATGAGACTGCCCTGAAGCCGACGCCGGTCGTTGCGCTACGCGCCTCCAAGGCGCTGCAGCGGCTACGCGCGGTCCTCAAGGCCTGGTTCGAGTACAGGGACGGGTACGAGCCCGCGTTCGGCTGGTGGGTACGCAAGCCCTACAAGGCCCTGCACAAGGCCATGGGCGACTACGCGAACTACTTGAAGCGGACGGTCGCAGGCGTGAAGGACGACAGCACGGCGCCCCTGATCGGGGATCCGATCGGCCGCGAGGCGCTCTGCCGGGCGATCGCACGTGAGCTGATCCCCTACACGCCCGAGGCGCTCCTGGCCATCGCCGAGCGCGAGTTCGCATGGTGCGTGGCAGCCGGGCGCAAGGCGGCGGACGAGCTGGGCAAGCACGGCGACTGGAAGGCGGTCGTCGAGCATGTGAAGGGCTTGCACAAGGCCCCCGGCAAGCAGGATGACCTCGTCGCGGCTCAGGCATGGGAGGCGATCAAGTTCCTGAAGGACCGTGATCTCGTGACGATCCCGCCGCTCGCGGCGGAGACGTGGCGGCTGAAGATGATCACCGAGAAGGGCCAGAAGACGCTGCCCTTCGCGGTCTACAACGACCAGCACATGCTCGTGGCCTACGCCACCGAGGGCATGGAGCACGCGACGAAGCTCCAGAGCATGCGCGGCAACAACGAGCACTTCACGCGCCTCGTCACCCCGCACGAGCTGATCCCCGGCCACCACCTGCAGCTCTTCATGGCCAAGCGCCACCGCGGCTACCGGCGCCTCTTCCGCACGCCGTTCTTCGTCGAGGGCTGGGCGCTGCACTGGGAGATGCTGCTGTGGGACCGCGGCTGGCATCGCGGGCCCGAAGATCGCGTGGGGATGCTCTTCTGGCGTATGCACCGCTGCGCGCGGATCATCGTCTCGCTGCGCTTCCACCTGGGGCAGATGCAGCCGGCGGAGATGGTCGCGTTTCTGCGCGACCGCGTGGGCCTGGAGACGTCGGGCGCCACTGCCGAGGTGCGGCGCTACATCGCGGGCTCGTACGGCCCGCTCTACCAAGCCGCCTACATGCTCGGCGGACTTCAGCTGCGGTCCCTGCATCATGAGCTGGTCGGTGACGGCAGCATGTCCGATCGGGCGTTCCACGACGCCGTGCTGCGGCAAGGGTCGATTCCCATCGAGATGGTGCGTGCGGCGCTCACCGGCAAGCCGCCCGCGCCGGACGCCGCACCGTCGTGGCGCTTCGCGGGAGACATCGAGCCCGCCGACGGCAAGCCGTGCCCACGATGAGGGCCCTGGCGCGCGCCGTCGTCGCGCGCGAGGGCGTGCTCGTGATCGCGCACCGTGGGGCCAGTGCCGAGGCTCCCGAGAACACGCTGCACGCCTTCCGCCGCGGCATCGACGCCGGCGCAGATCTCATCGAGCTCGACTACCGCCACGCCAAGGATGGCCGACCGCACGTGTGCCACGACGCCACGCTGGACCGGACGACCGACGCCGTCCGGCACTGGGGAGCTTCGAAGCACGCGATCGCGGAGCGCACGAGCGGGGAGTTGCGTGCGCTCGATGCCGGTGGCTGGTTCCATCCGACCTTCCGGGGTGCGACGCTGCCGTCGCTCGCTGAGGCCCTGCGCGTCATCCAGGACGGCGGCATGGCACTCATCGAGCGCAAGACCGGGGACGCGCAGACGCTCGCAAAGCTCCTCGTCGACCGCGGGTTGGTCGAGCGCGTCGTCGTGCAGGCGTTCGACTGGCGCTTTCTAGCCGCGTGCCGCAAGGAGCTTCCCGGTCTCAGCCTCGGGGCGCTGGGCAGCAAGGAGCTCACCCCCGAACGGCTCGCGCAGATCGGGCAGACGGGAGCCGGCGTCGTCGGCTGGAACCACGAGTACGTCGACGCCCGCTGCGTCGCGAGGGTGCATGGGAAGGGGCTGAAACTCTGGGTCTACACGGTGGACGATCCCGCACGGGCCCTGGCACTGCGAGCGCTCGGGGTCGACGGGATCATCACGAACCGGCCCGCTGCGATTCGCAAGGCGCTGGATGCGGCGGCCGGGGAGCAGCGGTAGGCTGGTCCCATGCAGTACGCCCACACGCAGCGCGCCCCCATGCACCTGATCCTGTGGCTGACGGCGGCGCTCATGCTGGCCTTCGCGTGGTTCGGGCGCGAGCAGCAGGCGGTCGCGTGGGTCCTCACGGGCGTGGCAATCCTGGTGATCCTGCTGGCGCTCTGCTTCCGCACGCTCACGGTCGAGGACGGCGGCGACGCGCTCCAACTCCGCTACGGGCCGATCGGCATCTGGCGCAAGCGGATTCCCTACGCGTCGATCGGCGGTGTGGCGGCCGCACGCAGCAGCGTCCTTGACGGCTGGGGCGTGCATTGGTTGCCGGGGCGTGGCTGGACGTGGAATCTCTGGGGTCGTGACTGCGTCGAGATCGCCACGGCGCGGGGCATCGTGCGCGTGGGCAGCGATGATCGCGACGCCCTGCTGGCGTTCCTGCAGAACCGGACCGAGGCCCCCGACGCATGAGCGCCGGCCAGGATCTCGATCTGGAGCTCAAGCGCCTCGTCGTCGGTACGAACGACCAGCGGCGGCGTGTCGGCCAGACGCTGTTCCACTTCTACCGGACGTTGATCTTCTGGCGCGACAAGGGCCTCTCGTTCTTCGACGTCGTGCGTGCGTGGTCGGCGAGCGGCGCGGCCGTCTTCGACTCGCTTGCGTTCAGTCTCCGGCAGCTCGGAGAGCCCGAGCGCGACGAGAGCTTGCGGGCGTTCATGGTCGAGTTCTTGGAGCAGCTCGCCGGCGACCTCGAGCGGGGCGATCACCTGCTGCTGCCGTTCCTGCGCTGGCTCGAGTCCCGCTTCCCCGAGCTCACGGCCATGATGCAGGCCGAGGTCCCGGAGTCCCGGATCTACGACATCGCGCTCGCCGAGGATCTCGCCGCGCTGTTCGTGCACGCAGCCCGGGCCGACCGCGGCGAGCTAGCGCGCGTGCTCGAGGCTGCGGCGAAGGCCATCGCCTGAACGCACGTGACGTGGACGCGGGCCGGGCGCTATGCTCCCGGGCCCTTTCTGGACCAGGAGATGACGATGCAGACACGTTGGTACGCAGTGGCCCTGATTGCAGCAGTCTCGATTGGCTTCTTCGCAGGCGTCGGGTTCTCGGAGGACCCGCAGCCGAGCGAGGACGAGATGATGAAGAAGATGATGGAGCTCGGCAAGGCCGGCCCCGCGCACAAGCTCTTCCGCTCGATGGTCGGTGAGTGGGACACAGTGATGAAGATCTGGTCCAAGCCGGGGGAGCCCGAGCTCTCCAAGGGCACGGCCAGCAACGAGTTGATCCTCGACGGCCGCTACCTGCGGCAGGACTTCAAGGGGAAGTACAACGGCATGCCGCATCACGGCACCGGCTTCCTCGGCCACGACAACTTCCTGAAGAACTACGAGTCCGTCTGGCTCGACAACTTCGGCTCGAGCATGCTCTTCTCCAAGGGCAAGGCGAACAAGGACGGCAAGAGCTTCGCCCTCAGCTACACGTGGGAAGGCCCGATGGGCACGATGCCCGGCCGCATGCTCTACACGATCACCGGTAAGGACGGCCACACGCTGGAGGGCTGGATGACGCAGGGCGGTCAGGAGGTGAAGCACATGGAGATCACCTTCACCCGCACGAAGAAGGCCGCCGTCGACTGCCCCAAGTAGCCGCGCGTCGCGCCACGGCACCCCGCCGCTGAAACACCACGGATCGCGCTGCGCTTAGCAGGTGCAGGTGGCGCGGGGTGGCCGCGTGGGCCGTTGACACGGCCCATGCGCTGCGTCCACACTGCGTGCCAAGCATTGGGTGGATGCGTGTCTCGTCTCGGCCCCCGGGCTGCGCTCCAAGACAGACAGGACGAGGAGATTCCGTCATGCCGATTCCGTTCGAACGCTTCCGGTTGCTCAATGGAGCGACAGGTCACAGGGTGACGTCCGCGAAGTACGCGCGCGGCAAGACCGCACAGATGATCCCGCTGGACGTGAACCCCGGCGGTCCGCTCTACGACGAGCAGGTCGTTGTGGATCCGGCGGGTCCGCCTCTCCCGGAGGGCGGCGTCGTCGAGCATGTTCCGACCGCGATCGGGTACTTCACCGAGGACGTCAAGTGCCTCGCGATCACGGAACTCATCATCGATAAAGTCGCCGGAAACGACGTCTACACGTTCCCCACGTGGGACTTGTTCTATCCGGGCGAGGCCGAGATGCCGGATGCGAACAGCATCAGCAACGTTGAGCTGCTGGTGCAGCACCTCGACCTTGCGGCGAGCGCTGTGGGGATGTACGCGCGCGCGACCGTCAACTTCATGGACGGGACCGAAGGCGTCTACTACTCGCCTATCGTGGTCGCGGACTGACCTCCTCGAGCAACGCGAGCACGTCTCGCGTCTGCTGCGGCCGCGCGGCTTCCTGATCCAGGAAGCCGACGAGGTTCATCAGGTCGAGCAGCTGCGCCATGTGGCGCCAGCCGGGCGGTAGCGTCCCTCCGCCACGTGCGTAGTCCTCGATCAGGGCCTCTTCGTAGGCGGCCGGCAGCGGCCAGCGCAGCATCTGGCCGAGGTCGAACAGCGGCGGCCCGGACCAGGCGAACTCCCAGTCGAGCAGTCCGGATAGCGAGCCGTCGTCGAGCACGAGCACGTTCGTGGGCTTGCAGTCGGCGTGCAGCAGCGCGTACGTCCCTTCCAGGGGCGCGAGCGCCTCGACCTGGTCCGTCACGTAGGCCGCCAGGCGATCCCGGCGGGCGCTCCCCAGCTTGGGGCCCGCGCGGCCGGCGAAGAGCAGCTCCCGCAGATAGCCGGACCAGACGTCGCGCAGTCCGCCCATGGGGGCGGGGACGGCGAGGCTCGCATCCAGGAAGCCGAGGTCGGCGCTACGTAGGGCGTGCAGCCGCGCCAGGGCGGCTCCGATCCCGGCCCCCGCACGGCTCAGCGCAGGCTCGTCGAGGGCCGGAAGGAGGTCCGCCAGCCGCCGTCCCGCCACGTGCGTCAGCAGCAGCCACGGCCGCTCCGCCACCGCGCCGTCGATCTGCAGGGCGAGCGTGCCGCGGGCCAGAGGAGCGGGTGCCGGGACGTCGCGAGCGACGTGCTTCAACAGGGCCTCCTCCTTGGCGCACGCGTCCGCGTCGCGCAGGTACAGGCGCAGTACGACGAGCTCGCGCGGAGCGCCGACCTGCAGAGCGGCGTTGAGATTGACCAGGCCGCCACCCAGGACGCTCACGCTCTCGAGCGGACGCTGCCAGCCGGCACGACGCAGCGCGTGCTCCAGAGCCTCGCGCTCCAGCGGGGGCAGCCGTGTACGTCGTTCCCAGCCCTGTTCCATGGGCGGCTACCGTACCGCTCGTCTTCGCGGCACCCTCCAGTCGCCGCACCCTCTGGGGTTGCTGCGCAATGGTCCTCGACGCACTGCGTCAGATTGCGCACAATGCCAGCACAGGCTGGATAG
>JAHEIK010000240.1 GCA_024639415.1 Planctomycetota bacterium | reverse complement strand
CCGGCGATCGTCGCCATGGCCCGCGCCCTCGCCGCACTGGATCCAGAGGCCGGACGCCGTGCCCACGCCTTCGCGATCGACGCCCTGCGCCGTGACGGCGAGCCGGGCAGCGCAGTCAGCCTGCTCGCTGCCGCACCCAGTGCGGGCGTTGCGCCCACGGATCCGCTGCTCGCGCTGCAGGCAGCCTTGCTGGCCTGGGAGCGCGGCAAGCCCGACAGCATCCCGATGCTCCTCTCCGGACGTCCGCCGCCCGGTACGCAGTCCGTCTATCTCGCGCTGCGTCGTGCCGGTCGCAGGCCGCGTCCGGTGATCAGCGGCCCGCCCCTGGGCCACCTGACGGGAGCGCGGGCCCATGCGGAAGTGGCCGCACGCTTGGTCACGGCCCTGGGCTCCGAGATCAGCGCTGCCGAGATGGAGCGCTGGTGTCGCGAGCGCAAGCTCCAGCCGGAGCACGCGGGCACCCTGCGGGCGTTCCTCGAGTCGCGCGGCTTCCTCGTCCTGTCGATTGCGGGGGATCCCCGGGCAGGGAACGCATTGTTGGCGGCAGGGCTGCCCTTCGTCCTGCTGCGCATCGCCAAGGGGGAGCAGGGCTACAGCGATGCGCCCGCGGTGGTGAAGGCGTACGACAGCGCCACGGGGCTGTGGGTGCTGGACGAGCCGAACGTGAACCTGTTCGACGTGGTGCCGCATGCCGAGGCGGTCAAGACGCGCTTCGTCTGTGCCGTCCCGCGCGAGCGGCGCGCGCTGCTGGCCCCGTTCGAGGGTGCCGCCGCTACGCGGCTGGGCCGTGTGCTCGAGGGCGCACTCGACACGGCGGACCGGGGCAAGCTCGAGGCGGGCCTCGAGCAGTTGAAGGGGGCGGCCGCCTCTGGAGGCGTCGCCGATCTCTACCGAGCCTTCCTCCTCTACCGCGCCGCGGGCGTGCGCCGCGACGAGGCCTCGTGGAAGCGTACGCGGGAGGCCGTGGAGCGCTCGCGGCGCACACCGCCCATGCTCGCCTTCGAAGAACTCGTGCGCGGTGAGGCGCTCGGCGCCGCCGGCAAGCCCGATGACGCGCTGGGAGCCCTGGACCACGTGGCGTACCTCGAGGGCGAGAGCGGTGACCTCTCGCTGGCGCGTTTCGCCATCCAGCGCGCACGCGGCAACCGCACGGGTGCCCGCACGGAGCTGGACGCCGCGCTGCGCTTGGCCCCACTCGACGTTCGCGCGCTGTACCACCGGGCCGCGATCTTCGTGGACGCGGGTAGCCCCGTCGAGGCGCGGGCCGATCTGCGCCGGGCTCTGGAGCGCCGTCCCGGCGCGGTGCGCTTCGCGGTCGCGCTCTCCAGTCTCGAGCTCACCCTGGGGCGCCCGCAAGAGGCGCTGGACTTGCTCGGCGACATCGTGCGGCGCAACCCCGCGCTCGCCGACGACCCCGTGCTGCGACTGGCCCGCCGGCAGGCCGAGAACGAGCTCATCGAGAGCGCCGCGTCCGTCGCCGAGCTACGCCCCATGGCGCGCAGTCCGGACAGCACGACGCGTCGACGTCTGGCCTTCGAGCTGGCGCGCAGAAGCTCGGAGGCCGACGCGGCGGAAGCGCTGCTGCGCACGCTCCTCGCCGACGCCGATCCCGAGATGCGCGTGACCACGCTGCGGCTGTACATGCGGCCGTGGTTGCGTGAGCGGGTGGAGGCCGACGCCGTGCTTGTCCGCGGCATCACGACGCTGCTCGAGAAGGACCCGGATGCGACAGTGCGGCGCGCCGCGGCAGACCTGCTGGGGCGCGTGCACTCCCCGCTTTCCTGCCGCGTGCTGACGGCGGCTGTCGGTGGGGCCACACGAGACGCGGACGCGGGGGTCCGCGGGGCCGCCGCCCGCGCGCTCGGCGGCCATGCCCTCGAGGGCTGTCGCAGCGTCCTGGTGGACGCCCTGGAGGATGCCGACCTGTCCGTGCGCAAGGCCGCGGCCCAGACGCTGTTCGAACTGACCGGCACGACGCGCGGCTTCGAGCCCGGTGATCCCCCCGAGAAGCGCGCCGCCGCCGTCGCGGCCTGGCGGACCTGGCTGCAGCGGTAGACCGCCTGGAGGGGCTGGACCGTGGTGTCGACCATTCCTGGCGTCGTGGTGGGAGGCTGTAGGGGCCTTGGGAGGACGGCGCGTAGCGGCGTCCAGGTCTTGGCCCGACCCGTGCGTTGTCGTGGGCGCCTTGCGAGATCGGGCGGGCCGGGCGATCCCTCGCGAAAGGCCAGGGCGTGTGTAGGGGCATCCCGAGGTCCGCCGCAGGCGGGCGGAGTGGTTGCCCGACCCGTGCGTTGTCGTGGGCGCCTTGCGAGATCGGGCGGGCCGGGCAACCACTCCCCCTCGACTCGCCTACGGCTCGCTCAGGGTCGGGATGCCCCTACAGCGGCCAGAACCGCGGGGCGGATCAGCGCCCACCTCGCCCAACTCGGCCCTAGGACGATTCGTACACGCCCCTTGCGGACCCTCGTAACATCAGCGGGCTATGCAGCGCACCATGCTCAAGTCCAAGATCCACGGGGCCCGGGTCACCATTGCGGACCTCAACTACATCGGCAGCGTGACCATCGACAGGGACCTGATCGAAGCCGCCGACCTGATCCCCAACGAGAAGGTCCTCGTCGTCAACCTGGAGAACGGCTACCGCCTCGAGACGTACGTCTTCGAGGGCGAGCCCGGCTCCGGCGTGATCGGGATGAACGGCGGCTGCGCGCGCCACTGCTCGCCAGGTGACCGGCTCATCATCATGGCCTGGGCCGCGATGAGCGACGCCGAGGCGCGCAAGCACAAGCCGAGCGTGGTCTTCGCTGACGAGCGCAACCGCGTAGAGCGCGTGCTGGAGACCGTCTGACCGATGCCGCCTCCCGGCGGCCTCCTCGTGGTGACGGCGGCGCCGCCCGCCGTACGTGAGCCCGCCGACCTCGTGCGCATTGCCGGCGCCGCCGACTTGATCGAGCTGCGCTTCGACCTGTTCGCCGCCGAGAACCCCGACCTCGATGTGGCAGCGTGGATCGCCGCGTCACCTCGGCCGGTGCTCGCTACCGTCCGTTCCCGCTCGCAGGGTGGGGCGTTCAGCGGACCACCGGAGCGGGCTGCCGGCCTCTTGTCGGAAGCCGCGCGGGCCGGTGCCGCCTGGATCGACGTCGAGGCGCGCGTCGCCGAGCACCTCGGGGACCTGCCGGAAGGCACCCGGCGTGTCGCGTCCGAGCACGGCCCCATGGATCTGGACGAGGGCCCGCAGGTCCCCCGCGGCTACGACCTGGTGAAGCTCGCGCGGCCGATCGACGGTCCCGAGGCCTTCAGGAACCTCCAGGGCGAGGCAGCCCAGATCCCTGCGGGAGCCTTCGTGGTGCCCTACGGCCGGCTGGCCGCGACCCGGCCCCTGTTCGCCGGCGGAGCCAGGCCCGGCCTGCTCTTCGGCAGCGCCGCGGTAGGGGCGGCGGCGGCACCCGGGCAGCCGCCCCTGGACGTGCTCCTCGAGGAACTGCGCGCCGGCGAAGTGAGCGAGCGCGCGGCCCTGTACGGACTGGTCGGCGATCCCCCCGGGCACTCGCCCTCACCCGCCCTGCACAACGCCGTCTTCCGTGCGCGGGATATCGACGCCCTCTACGTCCCGCTCGCCGGCCTGACCCTCGACGAAGCGCTTGGGCTGCCCGTGGACGGGCTCAGCGTGACGCACCCCCACAAGCAGCGCGCCTACGAACTGTCCGACGTCCTCGACGAGACCGCGCGCGCCGTCGGGGCCGTCAACACGCTCGTCAAGCGCGACGACGGCTGGTGGGGGGGCAACACGGATGCGACGGGATTGCGCGCCGTGCTGCCGCAAGCCGTGGAGGGCGCGGCGGCCTTCGTCTACGGAGCCGGGGGCTACGCACGCGCCGCCGTATGGGCCTTGCTCGAGCGCGGCTACGACGTACGGCTCGGTGCACGCCACGATCTGCGCGGGGAGATCACCGCGGCGACCTGCGGCGTGCGCTTCGGCGGCACGCACTTCGAGCGTCAGGCGGCGGATGCCGTCGTGGTCAACGCAACGCCTGCCGGGGCCGACGGTGCGGAGGTCGCGGCGTTCGCCGGCGCTTCCCTGGCGGACCTGCTCGTGCTCGACGCGCCCTACCGCGACGGCGAGCAGGTGACCGCCCTGGTCGCACAGGCGCGCTCCGACGGTGCGCGCGAGGTCGTCGACGGACGTGCACTGCTGGCGGCCCAGGCTCGAGATCAGGCGATCGCCTTCGGTGCCTCGGCGGCGGACGTCGCCTTGGACGAGGTCTTCCGTGCGGCGCTCGCGCCCCCGCCGAACCTGATCCTGCTGGGCACGCGCGGCGCGGGCAAGACCACAGTCGGGCGCCAGGTAGCTCGCCACCTCGGCCGGCCGTTCGTGGATCTGGACGCTGAGGTCGAGCGCGCCACGGGCCGCTCCCCCGCGGACTGGATCCAGCAGGACGGCTGGGAGGCGTTCCGTGACGTGGAGTCGGACGCCTTGGAGCGCTCGCTCGCAAGGCGCGGCATCCTGCTCGCCACGGGCGGTGGGGTCGTCGAGCGGGAGGTCAACCGGACGCGGCTCGCCGAGGGTGGGATCTGCCTGCACTTGGCGGCAGCGCCCGAGACGGCCGCACAGCGTGTCGACGCGTCCTCCACCCGGCGTCCGCGCCTGCCGGGGGCGTCCGATGCCCTCGATGAAGCCCGGCGCTTGCTCGAGCGGCGGTCGCCCTGGTGGGAGGCGCTCGCCGTCCATACGGTCGACGCGAACAACGAACTCGACCCGGTCGTCGCGGAGGTCGTCCGACGCTGGTGCGAACACCGCACGACGTCTGCGTGAGTCGCGTTCGTGCGTCGTGATCGTGAAGATGTGCGCAGGACTTGCGATCGTGAGTCTTGACCCGCCCTGGGGGACGCCTAGACTTCGATAGCGCACTGCGCTGTGGCCGGGGTGATACTGCCGCCAGCGCATGTGCTGTGCTGTCCGGTGCCGCCCGGTTTCATCGTCCCACGGGGACGTGGCTCTGCCATGTCCCCCGGTCCGCGGAAAGGTCAGATCCGTGCGATCCCTTCGCCCCGTCGCAGTCCTGCTTGCCGTGCTCGGTGTCCTGCTGGGCGTGCACCCTGCCGAAGCCAAGGGCGCTCCCATTCCGCCCGCGCGCTTCCCCGAGCTCACCGAGAACATCATCAATCCGCAGGACGTGCGCGAGCGCAAGGGCGTGCTCGCGGAGTTGCTGCGCTCCCCGCGCACCTCGCACGCCACCGTCTACGGTCAGGTCTTGGGCCCGGTCTTCCGTGACGCCAACCGCACCGGTTCCTTGAAGCCGGATGCGCGCCGCGCCATGTACGCGACGGTCATCGCCCACCTCGCTGACGACCAGCCCGAGGGTGACGAAGTCCTGCTGGTCCGCGACTTCCTCCCGCACCTCGCCTCCGACCCTGCGCTGGTCAAGCAGCTGCGTGAGAAGGTGTTGCTACCGACCCGCGGTCGCTACAAGGGCTGGGAGCGGATCCTCGGTGCTGTGCGTGGTCTCCTCTCGGACAAGGATGTCGCGCTGCGTCGTGCCGCCATCGGGGTGAGCGCCTACTGCGATTGCATCGATGAGGCCGAGACGCTGGCGGTCTTGTACGAAGCCGTGAAGAGTGCCGGCGCCGACGCGTCGGCGGACGACGAGACGGCGTACCTCGCTGCGGCCGAGCGGCTGCTCAAGTACCGCTTCGCGACGCTCTCCGCGCTCCTGAACTTCCTCGGCGAGCGCGCCGAGCTCTTCGAGACGGCGGAGAAGCGCAAGACCTGGGGCCCCGGCGACAAGTACCGGGTGCGCGCCGAGGTGCTCTCCGGCGTCATCGAACTCTACCGCTCGGCTGGTGGCGAGGGCATCCGCAAGGCGCGCCAGGCAGCCGTCGCGTACGGCAAGACCGTGATCGCCAAGGCGCAGGGGCCGGCGGATCTGCTCGTCTGCTTCGATCCCGAGTTGCCGCGCTTCGCCGACCTGCAGCGCGCTGCGATGGCCATGGCCGGCCCGCCGCGCATGAAGCCTGAGGCGGACGCAGCCTGGGCGGACCTGCTCGTTCACGCGCTGCAGTACAGCGACGACGGCGCCGTGCTCGAGCGCGCCATCGCGCTGATCGGCGAGACCTTCACGGAGCCCACCAAGGAGACCCAGTTGCTCGCCGGTGCCGTGGCTCGTCGATTGGCGCGCAGCGCGGCCGTCGACACGCTCCCGCACCGCCGCG
>JAHEIK010000012.1 GCA_024639415.1 Planctomycetota bacterium | reverse complement strand
CGTCCCGCATCGGCCAGATCCGCGCGCAGATCGAGAAGACCACCTCGAGCTACGACAAGGAGAAGCTCCAGGAGCGTCTCGCGAAGCTGCAGGGCGGCGTCGCGGTCGTGCAGGTCGGCGCGCCGACCGAGCTCGAGCTCAAGGAGAAGAAGTACCGCGTCGAGGACGCGCTCAACGCGACGCGCGCCGCCGTCGAGGAGGGCATCGTCCCCGGTGGCGGGGTCGCGCTCATCCGCTGCATCGACACGCTCGACAAGCTGCGCGTGCGCGGTGACGACGAGCGCATGGGTGTTGCCATCGTGCGCCGCGCGCTCGAGGCTCCGCTGCGCCGCATCGCGGCGAACGCGGGCGAAGAGGGCTCGGTCATCGTGGACGAGGTGCGCAGCGCCAAGGCGCTGGCCCGCGGCTGGGACGCCAAGGAGCGCGAGTTCGTCAACATGTACGACGCCGGCATCATCGATCCGGCCAAGGTCGTACGGGCGGGCCTGCAGAACGCCGCGTCGATCGCGGGCATGATCCTGACGACCGAGACGCTCATCACGGACCTGAAGGACGAGAAGAACCCGGCCGACGGGGCTTTGATCTAGACGCGTAGCGTCTCGATCAAGGCAAGACGCAAAGAGGGCAAAGGACGCAAAGGAAGAGGCGAGCCGCCGCCGTACGCCATCGGCCTGCGTTCGTCAGCCGACGGTGTACTCATGCGGGGGGGCGTGTAGGGGCGGCCCAAGCCTGCGCCGAAGGCGCGGGCGCGTGCCCGCCCGATGGAGTGCTCCAGAGGCGTTCTTGGGTCTGGGCAACTCTCGCCAAGTACCTCCTGCGAGGAAGCAAGTAAGATCCCCCCGTGCCTGATACTGGAAAGCGCGACTACTACGAGGTCCTCGGCGTCTCCCGCGATGCCGACGACAGGCAACTGAAGACCGCCTACCGGCGGCTCGCGCTGAAGTACCACCCCGACAAGAACCCCGGGGACGAGACGGCCGAGGAGCAGTTCAAGGAGGCCAGCGAGGCCTACGAGGTGCTCTCCAACGCCGACCAGCGCGCGCGCTACGACCGCTTCGGCCACGAGGGACTCGGCGACCAGGTCGGCTTCTCGAACGTGTCCGACATCTTCGGCGCGTTCTCCGATCTCTTCGGCGCCTTCTTCGGCGGCCAGGGCGGTCAGCAGGGCATGCGCCGCGGCGCGAGCCTGCGAGCCGAGATCGTCGTCCCGTTCGAGGAGGTCGCATCCGGCGTGCAGAAGACCCTCAGCCTGCGCCGGCGCGTCGGCTGCGACGACTGCAGCGGCTACGGATCCTCCGACGGCAAGCCCGCCGTGTCCTGCGGTGCCTGCGGTGGGCAGGGCTACATCGTCTCGAGCGAGGGCTTCTTCTCGATGCGCCGCGCCTGTCCGCGCTGCCAGGGCGAGGGCGAGGTCATCCAGAACCCGTGCCGCTCGTGTCGTGGCGACGGACTCGTGATGGGGCGTCGCGAGATCGAGCTGAACATCCCCTCCGGTGTTCCGGACGGCATCGTCCTGCGCGTGCCGGGCGAAGGTGAGCCGGCGCCGCGTGGCGGCGTGCCGGGCGACCTCAACGTGCGCGTACGCGTCCAGGAGCACGACGTCTTCATCCGCTCCCCTGACGATCCCGCCGACATCTTCCTGCAGGTGCCCGTTCCGCTCTCCACCGCGCTGCTCGGAGGCGAGGTCGAGATCCCGTCGCTCGAGGGCAGCATGAGCCTGGACGTCGCTGCCGGAACGTCGCCCGGCGACACGTTGCGCGTGCGCGGCGGAGGACTGCCGCACTTCCAGGGCCACGGCAACGGCCACCTCTACGTGCGCATCCTCTACGACGTGCCGAAGCGCCCGAGCCGCAAGCTCAAGCGCGCCATCGAAGACCTGCGAGCCGTGGAAGACGGGGAGCCGGGCCCGGCTCGCCGCCGCTTCCAAGACACGCTGAAGGACCACCTGCGCCAGACCGAGAAGCGCAAGAAGAAGAAGTGATCATGGACCGAGTCGAGAACAGCAACGAGCGCCAGGACGACGCCCCCGGCGAAGCCGACGAGCTGCCCGTGCATGGCGAGGAACAGGCCGACGTCGAGATCCCGACGCCCTGCGACGACGATGCCGCTGCGGAGACGGCAGCCGAGCCGACGAGCGCCGAGGCCGACGTCGCAGCGCTGACCGCTCGCGCCGCCGAGGCCGATGCGCTCGCCGACAAGCTCAAGCGCGTCGAGGCCGAGTTCATGAACGAGACCAAGCGGATCCGTCGCAAGGCCGAGCAGGACCGCAAGTACGACATCGAGAAGGTGGTCGTCGACCTGCTGCCGGTGGTGGACGCCCTCAACAGCGCGTCCGAGACACTCGGCGACGACGAGGCCTCCGCTCCGATGCGCGCGGGCCTCGCCCTCGTCGAGAAGCAGATGCAGGGCATCTTCGAGCGCTACGGCATCGCGCCGATCGAAGCCATGGGCACGCCGTTCGACCCCGCACGCCACCAGGCGATGATGATGGTCGAGAACCACGAGTTCGAGCCGCAGACGGTGTGCCAGGTGATGCGTGTCGGCTACGAGCTCAACGGCCGCGTCGTGCGCCCCGCCGAGGTGATCGTCGTGAAGGCGCCCGCTTCCGAGCCCGTCCCGAGCGAGGGGCAGGAGGATGCGCCCGGCGCTGCGCCGGCCGATGGGGAGGGCTAGGCATGCCGACCTACGACTACGTGTGCGAGGCGTGCGAACACGCCTTCGAGCACTTCCAGAGCATGACCAGCCGGCGCCTGCGCAAGTGCCCGGCTTGCGGCAAGCCCAAGCTCGAGCGCCTGATCGGTAGCGGCTCCGGCGTCATCTTCAAGGGCTCCGGCTTCTACGAGACGGACTACAAGCGCAGCGGCCCGGCCGGCAAGAGCAGCGGCTCGAGCGAGTCTTCGTCGTCCAGCGAGAAGGGCAGCGCGGCGCAGGAGACGAGCTCGTCGCAGACGACCACCTCGCAGACGAGTTCCTCGAAAGACGGCGGCTCCTCCTCCGGCGGCGGCAAGGACTGAGATGGCCGCCCGCGGAGCCGGTTGCCCGACGTGCAGCGACCCGGTCGAGCCGAAGGGCCCGTGGCGACCGTTCTGCTCGGAGCGCTGCAAGATGGTGGACCTGGGCCGGTGGTTTCAGGGACAGTACGTCGTAGCCGGAGAGGACGCGATCGCCCTCGACCCGGAGGAGTTCGAAGAGCACCTGCGTCACCTCGAGCAGGCGCAGGGCAAGCAAGGCCGCGACGAGCCCGGTGCAGAGGGAGGCGATCCTGACTCCGATGGCTGACCTCTGGCACGCGGCAGGACGCTCGGCCGGCGACCGGCAGAAGCGCCGCGTCGCGTTGTTGGGGGTGCTGTGGAGTGCGCCGACGCTGCTGGCGGGTGCGGCGATCTCACGCCTGCTCTCCGACCCTGCGACGGCCCTCGAGGGGCTCGGCAAGCCGTTGGGCTACGTGATCGCTCCGCTGAAGGCGGCCTACACGCAGGACCATGACGTCGCCTTGATCGGGTACCTGGCGCTGCAGGGCTTGCTGCTCACGCTCGTCTGGGGCGTCTTCGGTGGCGCGCTGCACCGCCTCGCCGCCGTCGATCTGACCCAGCGCCGCCGCGAGGAGACGCCGGCCGCCTTCGCCTTCGCCCGCCGACACTGGCGCGGCTTCGTCGGCGCCAAGTCCGCTCTGTTCCTCGGCACCATGCTGCCGCTGGCCGTCGCCGCCGCCCTCGCTACGCTCGGCCGCTTCGACGGCGCGCTCGGGAGCATCCTGCTCGGCCTGGCGAGCGTCGCCGTCGTCGTGCTCGTCTTCCTGGCGGTCTTCCTCGGCTCCTGCTGGTTCGTCGCCGGCTTTCTCACGACGCCCACCATCGCCTGCGAGGACAGCGACGCGTTCGACGCGCTGAGCCGCACGTTCGGCTACGCCGGGGCGGGCCTGCCGCGTCTGACCCTGTGGCGTCTGGCGCTCTTCGGCGGCGTGTTGATCGGCGCCCTCTGGCGAGCGCTACGCGTGGTGCTTGTCGTCGGGCTGAGCCTGGCGGTCCTGCGCCTCGGAGCAGGCGCCGAGGCACTCGAGCGCGTGCGCGCCGTACTCGGCGCCATGGGAACGCCCGCAGACGCCGATCGGCTGGGCATCACGGCGGGCGACCCGATCGCCGCCCTGATCTTCGGACTCGTGCTCTTCGGCCTCGTCGCGACCTGGCTCGCGGACGTGATCGCGCGCATCGCGTGCGCGCGGATGGCCGTGTATCTGGGCTTGCGCGGGCGCATCGACGCCGTGCCGCGCGACGGACTCCAGAGCGCCCCGGAGGCGCCGCCGTTCCAGGACGCCGAGGCGGCCGGGTTCGAGGAGGTTGCGCGCGTCGGCGAGCGCGACGCGTGAGCGCCGCCCCCGACACGATCCGCGTGCCCGTCCTGGAGATCTTCTCCAGCTTCCAGGGCGAGGGCCCGCGCGTGGGGGAGCGGCAGGTGTTCGTGCGCCTGGCCAAGTGCGACCTGCGCTGCGCGTTTTGCGACACGCCCGAGTCGTACCCGACGCCCGATACGGCGCGCGTCCAGGTGGCGGCGCCGCACGGCAGGGAAGAGCGTCCTGAGAACCCGCTCTCCGTGCAGCAGATCCTGGATGCCGTCCGGCGCCTCGACGAGCCCCCCGGCCTGCACGCCGCGGTGTCGATCACAGGCGGCGAGCCGCTACTGCACCCGCAGGCAGTGCACGCCCTCGCCGTCGGCATCCGTCACCTGAGCTTGCGCGTGCATGTCGAGACGGGCGGACATCGCCCGGGCGCGGTGCGCCACGTGCTCGACGTCGTCGACGAGGTGTCTCCGGACCTGAAGCTCGAGAGCGCGACGGGCGCCCCGACGCCCTGGGCCGCGCACGAGGAGACCTTCCAGATCCTCGAAGCCGCCGGCAAGGCGGCGGCCGTGAAGGCCGTGGTGGGAGCGGACACGCCGCCGGAGGAGGTCGCCGAAGCCGCGGTCTTCGCGGCCGAGCACCTGCCTTCCGCACCGTTCGTCATCCAGCCGATGACGCCGCCCGCGGGCAAGGCCGGCCGCCCGACCCTCTACCATCTCTACCACCTGCACGACGCGGCCGGCCGCGTGCATCCCGACGTCCGCATCATCCCGCAGATGCACGTCTACCTGGGGGCGCGCTAGGTCGGGCCCCCCAAGACGCATTATGTACAGATATAAATCTTGACAAACGGACTCTCGGCGCCGATGAAGAGGCTTCAGATTGCTTCCTCCTCGCCCCCCGGAGTCCCCATGAGTCCTTGCAGCGTCCGCCTCGCCGTCCTTGGTGCCCTGGTCCTGGCCCTCTCGATCTTCCTGGCCCCGTCGGCCACGCAGCCGCCGATACGGCTGACGTCGTCGTCGTACACGGGGTGCCCGGTCTCACCGTCGACGTCTACGTGAACGGCGACCTCGCCCTGCCCGGCTTCGAGCCCGGCAGCATCACGGACGCCCTGCCGCTCGCCGCCGGTAGCTACGACATCGCCATCGTCGGAGCCGGTGGGGATCCCGCCGATCCGGCCATCGCCGGCACAGCCAGTGTGGCAGCCGGGGACGCAGTCACCCTCGTGGCCCACCTCGCGGCCGACGGCACGCCGACGCTGACGCCCTTCGTCGATGACCTGACGCTTGCCGAGACCGGCGAGGGACGCCTCATCGTGCGTCACGTGGCCGCCGCGCCCGCCGTGGACGTGAAGCTGGAGCGGACGTTCTGGCGCTGGCGTCGCACCGTAGGTGTGCTCGAGGACCTGGAGAGCGGTGGCCAGGCGCAGGTCGACGTCCGCGCGCGCCGCTACGCGGCGTCCCTGCTGCCCGCTGCGACGTCCACTACGGTCTTCGGGCCGGCCGACGTTCGCGTGCGGCGCGGCGAGGCGACGATCGTCTATGCATTCGGTGACCTCGCGGGTGGCACGTTCGACCTCCTGACGGAGTCGCGCGAGCTGCGCAGCGCAACGGCCAACGTCACGGTGGTCCATGGCGTGCTCGGTCTCACGGTCGACGTCTACGTCAACGGGGTGCTGACGCTGCCCGGCTTCGAGCCGCGCACCATCACGGATCCGCTGCCGCTGCCGTGTGGCGACTACGACATCGCCATCGTGCCCGAGGGCGGCAACCCGTCGAGCCCGGCCATCGCCGGTCGTGTGTCCCTCGCAGCGGGCGTCGACTACTCGCTGGTCGCGCACTTGGCGGCCGACGGTACGCCGACGCTCAGTCCGTTCGTCAACGACCTCTCTGCCGCGGGCTACCGCTCCCGGCTGAGCGTACGTCACGCCGCGGCGGCTCCGGCCGTCGACGTCGTACTCATCCGGCGCCTGTTCTTCTGGCGCTTCCTGGCGGGCGTCCTGCCCGACCTCGTGAACGGCGAAGAGGCCTCCACCTTGGTCGCCGGCGGGCGCTACCAGGCGTTCGTCCGACCCGCGGGCGTTGCCGGCGTCACGGTCCTCGGGCCTGCGGCGCTGGCGCTGCAGGCGCGCAAGGCCTACTTCGTCTACGCCGTCGGTTCGCTGTCCGGCGGAGACCTCGATCTGCTCGTCGACGTACGCGATCTGCGCTGACCCCGGCCCGCAACGAAGGAGCCCCCGCCATGAAGTCCCTGCCTGCCCTGATCCTTGGAGGAGTCCTGATGACCTTCGCCGCCAGCGCCTCCGGCGCGCCCACCGCGGACGCACTCTTGCTGACCGACTTCGCCAGCGATGCCTCTGTCCGCTGGTACACGGTCAACGACGGCGTGATGGGGGGACGCAGCAGCGGCGGCTTCCGGCTTGACGACGGCGTCCTGATCTTCCAGGGCTCGACCAACACGAACGGCGGCGGCTTCTCGTCGATCCGCAGTCGCAGCGGCGCGTTCGATCTTCGTACGTTCGACGGCATTCGGCTGCGCATCAAGGCGGATGGTCGGCGCTACACGTTTCGCCTCACGACGTCCACGTCCCGCAGGGGGCGCTATGCACCGTCGTACTGGGCGGACTTCGAGACGCGCAAGAGCGCGGACTGGCAGGTCGTGGATGTGCCGTTCGAGCGCTTCAAGCCGCGCTGGCGCGGAAGCTCACTCGCGGGACCCGTCCTGGATCTGCGCAACGTCGACACGCTCGGGCTGATGATCTACGACAAGCTCGACGGAGCGTTCCGTCTCGAGGCGGACTGGATCAAGGCCTATCGCAAGCAGCCTGCCTTTTCCATGGCGACCTACCGCGGCAAGCGTCGTCCGTTGCTCGTGTTCGCGCCCACGGCGGCGGACGCGCGCCTCGTGCGTCAGCTGGACGCCATCGGGCGCACGCGCTCGCTGTTCGACGAGCGGGCGATGACGCTGATCGTCGTGTCCGCGAACGGCACGTCGACAGCAGGGGACGTGCGGCTGAGTCCCGCACAGGCCGAGGCCCTGCGCACCGCCTACGGAGTCAAGCGCGACGCGTTCGCCGTGCGCCTTGTCGGCAAGGACGGCGCGGTCAAGCGGAAGAGTGACGATGTCCTTGCCATGGACACCGTCTACGCCCTGATCGACACGATGCCCATGCGCAAGCGCGAGATCCGCGAGGCGCAGGGCGACGCCTGAGGAGCGCCGCACGCCCGCACCCTTCGCAAGACGGGGTTCCTGGTCCGGCACCCCACAAGACCCACGCCGCCCAGGGCCGCATCTGCGTGGGCTCTGACGAGCCACGCAGACCGTCACCATGCCTCGGCACATGCGCTCCGCACGGCCGTGACTTGCTGCATGTCTGCCAGGGGGGCGAGCCGCCCTGCGGGCAAGCGCGCTCGCCACGCCGTGGCTCACGCGCGCCCGCACCCCCCCAGGAGCGTGACTTACTCCGGCAGACCCCACAAGACCCACGCAGCCCAGTAGTACGGGTGGCTCCATTTGGGTTGGGCGCGGATGTGGGCTTGGGCCGCGCGGAGGGCGGCCGCGGCGCCCAGGCCCGGCTTGCCGTCCTTGGGCGCCCAGAGTTCGTAGAACTTGATCATCAACGCCTGCGTCGCTTCGTCGTCCACCTTCCACAGCGAACAGATCACGCGCGGCGCGCCGGCGAACATGAAAGCGCGCGTCAGGCCGACGATGCCCTCGCCCTTCACGATGCGCCCCTTGCCCGTCTCGCATGCCGAGAGGACCGCGAGGTCAGCCGGGATCTGCATGCGCAGGATCTCGAGCGCCGTGACGAAGCCGTCGTCTGAGCCTGCGCGCGACAGCGCCAGGGACGACAGCATGGGTTGCTCCACGTTCACGAGCCCGTGGCAGGCGAAGTGCACGGCGCGCCAACTCGTGGCGCCGGCCAGCGCCTTGCGCAGCCCGTCTTCGCTCGCGTCCGCGCCGAGCAACGCTACGGTGCCGACGGTCTCCACTTCCTTGCGCGTGGCAGGGAGCGGTGACAGCGTGCGCCCGCGGTAGTAGATCGCCTGCGCGCCCTTCGATACACCTGCGTAGTCGGGCGAGCCAATAGCCAGGATGCCCTTGCCCCCGGCACTCGTCTGCGCTCGCAGCAAGGTGTGGGTCGTCCCCGAGGGCGTCATGGCGACGGTGCGCTCGAACAGGGCGCCGAACGGCAGGTAGCACAGCGGGCCTTCCGGGGAAATCAGCACCTGCTTGATCGCGGGCGCAAGAGCGAGCGGGCTCACGAGCAGCGCGCGCGCCGCGTCCAAGGCGGGCTGCACCTCGGCGTGGGGCGTAGACGCGTCGAGTGCCTCACATGCAGCGACGATGCGCGCCGCCTCTCCGAGGTCCACCACCCGCTCCTCGTCGCGCTGCAGGACGAGCGCGAGCGCTTCCCCCTGGCAGAGACCGTAGAGCACGAGCGCCTGGTCGGACTGCAGCGAGGCCTGGATCGCTTCGATCGTCTCGGCGCGCGGGTAGTAGAGCCCTGCTTGCTGCTTGAGGTCGCGCTGGATGCGCCCCGCGACGGCGCGCACGGCTTCCGAAGCGCGGTCGAGCGACTGCCCCGCAGCGCGGATGGCCTGGGGCTTCCTGCTGCGTACGGCGCGGTCGTACGCTCGGCGCGCCTTGGTCTCGGCGGCGCGCGCCGCGCCGTCGGCCTCGCGCAGATCAGCGGAGAGCGACTCGGCACGCCAGCGCAGCGCCTCACGCCGTCCCAGCGCGTCGAGCAGCGCGCCCGCTCGTCCACTCTCGAGGAACGTGACGGCGGCCGCCGGGTCCTCCTCGCGCACGGCGGCAAGGGTGCCGAGCGCGAACAGCGTGGCGTGCGTCTCGCGCGCGGACGCGCCGCGCTCTTCGCCCAGGCCGCCCAGGAGTCCCTCGACGCTTTCGACGGCACGCAGCGCATCGCTCAGGGCTCGCCCCGTGTCGCCGGCCTCGAGGTGCATCTCCACCAGGCTGCGCAGCGCGTGGACGAGCAGCGGCGTGTCCCGCAGTCGGCGCGCAGCGCGTGCCACCCGCTCGGTGGTGCGCTGGGCATCCTTCGCCCGGCCCAGGGCGGCCTGCACGCGGCCGATGAACAGCAACGTCCACGCGGCGGCCGGCCTGTTGCCCATGGCCTCGTGCTGCTTCAGGACGGTCTGGAGTGTGACGAGGGCCTGCTCGTGTCGACCGAGTCGGTGCTGTAGGCCGCCCATGTTGCCGAGCAGTTGGGCGACTTCCGTCCGGCGTCCAAGAGCCGTCAGCTCCGCGCGCGCTTGCTCGTGGAGTTTCAGTGCGTCTTCCAGCCGCCCCATGCTTGTCAGGATGAGGGCCGTGTTGCCCAGGTTGACCGCGGCACTCGCGCGATCGCCGAGCTTCGTGCGCAGGGCGTGTGCGCGCCGGCTCGTTGCGAGCGCCTTGTCGTGGTCCCCGAGGGCCAAGTACACGCCCGCCATGTTGCCCAGGGTCTGCGCCACGCCGGCCTGGTCGCCCAACGCCTCCTTCTGGGCGATCGAGCGCTCGTAGTTCGACAGCGCACGTGCGTAGTCGCCCAGGGCGTGTCGTACGGATCCGATGTCGCCCAGGCTCTGCGCCGCGCCGGTCTTGTCTCCGATGGCCTTGCGCAGTTCCAGGGCGCGCTGGTGGGTGGATAGCGCCTTCGTGTAGCGGCCGAGTGCGTCCTGCACCGCGCCGATGTTGCCCAGGGTGCGGGCCGCGCCGGCCTTGTCGCCGGCGGCTTCCATCTGTCTGAGTGCGTCCTGGTACGTGGCAAGCGCCTTGCCGAGCTCGCCGAGCGTCTCGTAGACGATGCCCAGGTTGCCGAGCACGGTGGCCGCGAGTTGCCCGTCCTCCAGCTCCTCGGCCAGCTTGTGGGCACGCTCGAAGCGCTCCAGGGCCAGCGCGTGATCGCCCAGCTCCCGACGCACGAGCCCGAGGTTGTTGAGGGTCCGCGCCACACCGCGTCGGTCGCCGCGCTGCTCCTGCGCGGCGAGGCGCTCCGTCCACGCAGCGTGTGCGCGCTTCCAGGCGTAGCCGCGCACGGCGGTCAGCGCCGCGCGATGGAAGAGATCCGTGGCTTGCCGTAGCCAGCCGAGCCCGAGGGCCGCGCGAGCCGCCGCGAGGAACGCGGCTTCAGCCTCTTCGGCGCGTCCCAGCACGCTCAGCGCAAGCGCACGTGCATAGACGAGGCGGACACCGATCACGGTCGCGGCCGCCGGCGTGAGGTCCTTCGTCTTGTCGATGACGGCCTGCAGATCGCGGGCTCGCAGCGCGGTCTCGACGGCGGTCAGCTGCGCGCGTTCTGTCGCGTCCGATGCGTTCTTGCGTGCCGCGTCCACGTAGGCCGGCAGCCGCGCGACGTCGGCACGCGCGTCGGCCTTGGCGAACGCCTGCGCGGCGTCGAAGGCGCCGCGGCTGCAGAGTTCGTCGACGACCAGCCACGGATCGGGGGTGTCCTTGCGTGCCAGCGCCTGCAGGGCTCCGCCGTCACTCGCGTCGTGGGCCTGCGCGACGAGGTCGGCTGCCTGCCGCGCATCCAGCGGCTTGTTCGGCGCGGGCGCGGGATCCTCGGCCTGGGCGGGCAGACCGGTGAGCAGGATCGCGAAGAGGATGAGGAGGGGGCGCGGCATCGGGTTCCGGGGGCTGGGGCATGGGACCGGGGGCAGGTCCTTTCAGTATCCATGACCGGTGGGGCGCGGCCCAGCGCTCCCTGGCTTGGGACTGGGGATGCGTCCCGTAGCTGCCCCGGTTGGCGCCAGCGCGCGGTCGATGCTCGGCGACTGCGCTGCTACGGCTGCGTGATCACCTCGAGGATGGCCCGCGGCTCGCTCCCATGGGCGAGCGAGGCGAACTGCATCTGATCCGTCACGCCGTTGAAGTTCGACGCCGTCTGGTACTGCAAGCGGAGCTTCAGGTGCGTGTCGCCGGCGGCGAGCGCCGAGAGGACCACTTGGAGCATCCCGATGCGCGGCCGCGTGTTCGGAAGATCCACGAGCAGATTGCTCGCCGAGTCGAGCGCGAGCGCCGTCGAGCCGTAGTCGCCGGTCGTGAGCGACCCGGCTCCGTTGATGCGGATGAACTGCATCTGGCCGAGGTTGTTCACGCCCGTCCCGGCCGGCGTGCCCACCTTGTCCAGGAACGAGATGTTGAGGAATGCACCGACGACGTTCGAGCCGGCGGGGATGCTCGCCAGCGGGAAGCGCAGCAACCCGCGGAAGTCGTTGCCGCCCGCGTCATCACCCACGACGTGCCGATCGCCGGGGACGGTCAGCCCGGCTCCATCGGTGTGAGCGTCTTCCGTCACATCGATGAAGATCGTGCTTGTCGCCGGGCCGCCCGAGTCACCACCGCCGCCACCGCAGGCCGCGAGCATGCCCGCAGCAAGAAGGGTCAATAGCAGTCCGCTGTGCCGCACCGGCCGCTTCGTCGTTCCCATGTTCTCACTCCTCTTCTTGTGGGCGGCGCGTCCCGATGTGCGCTGACTTCCTCCTCCATGATCCACATCCGGCGTTCGACTGCACGTGGCTTGGCGATTGGCCCACACAATTGGAGGGCCCGCCAACCGTGGGCGGCGCTACCCCGGGAGCCGACTCGCCCGACCGCTCACCGGCTGCGAAAGCGAGGTTTCTGCCGCCCACCTCCCGGGTTCGCATACGCTGCCGTGGTCGCAGGTCCGCGGTCCCCCGAGATGCCTCCCGTCACGGGGGGAGCGTGCCGCCACGCGGACGGAAACCTGCGTGAAGTGAGAGGAACTCCGTGCGGACGGTAGCTTGCAGTCGTCACCTTCTGTGCGCCCTGGCCCTGCTCGTGGTGAGTGCCTGCGGCGACAGCCCGCCTGCCCAGGACGTGGCTGACGCGCCCTCGCCGGAGACCGCCGCCCCTGACGCCGATGCTCCGGCCGAGGACGCCCCGCCCGCGCCGGCGCAGGCCCCCGCGCCCGCGCCGCCGATCGACGGCTGGATCGAGAGCATGGGCGAGGCGCTGCCCCTCGCCGCCCGGCTCGAGCGGCCGCTGCTCGTCTACGTGAGCACGGACCCCGCGGGGTGCCCCGCGGCCACGCACATGGATGCGGGGCTCTGCACGACCGCCGGGGCCGTCGCCCTGAGCGCCGAGGTCGTGCCGGTGCGTCTACGCGTCGACGACAAGCTCGATGACGTTTCACACCGCGCGCTACGTGGCCTGGGCCTGCTGCTGCTGCCCGCCGTCGCCGTGCTCTCCCCGGAGGGGGACGTCATCCACCGGCAGTACGCCGGTCTCTATCCCGTCTTCGTCGAGAAGGGCGACCTGCTCGAGGGCGACTGGGCTCCTCCTCTCACCGCCAAGGGCATGCTGGCCATCGTGCGGTCGGCCGTCGAGCGCCACGCCGCCGTCGTGCGCCTGGCCGAGTCCCGGCCGGCCGGGAAGGACGCCGCGCAGCAGCTCGAGCGTGCGGCTGCGTTGGTGGAGCTGGGACGTACCGCCAAGAGCATCGCGCTGCTGGAGAGCGTGTGCGCGGACAAGGCCCAGGTCGAGGCGGGCGCCTTGCTGGCCTGGCTGCTGGTCAAGGCCTCGCGCCAGGCCGACGCCGCCGCGCGCTACGAAGCACTCCTCGCCGACCATCCCAAGCATGCGGATGCCGGAACGTGGGGCTACGAGGCCGCGCACCTGCGGCTCGCGGCGCTCCCGCCGGGGCCCGGTGAGCAGCGTGCGGCGGCCGACCTCGTCATTGCCAAGCTCGAGACCCTGTACAAGACCGCCCGCTCGGAGAGCGTGCGGCTGCGCAGCGCCCTGAGTCTGGCCGAGCGCTTCGCTCTCGAGGGCGACGAGAAGCGCCTGCAGGCCAGGCTTGCGTGGCTCGCTGAGCAGGCCGGCACGGCCGAGCGCGCGCCGGCCGTGTGGACGGCGCGGATGCTCTTCCGTCTGGCCAGCCTCGAAATGCGGCCCGGCGCCCCGGCCCTGCTCGAGCGCAGCGAGCGGCACTACCGCATGCTCTTGACCGGCCATCCCGACAGCTTCGAAGCGCAGCAGGTCAAGCACGGTGTGATCGGCATGCTCAGGTCCATGGCCGCCCTCCCACCTCCGCCTCCGCCCGGCGACGGCCGCTAGGCGGATAGCGCAGAATTCCGCACCCCTGCGTGGAATTCCGCGCACAGGGGGCCGCAGAGGGCCATAGATCAGGCTCTCCTGCGCGCTCTTCCCCGGCATGGCCCATGCAATCGGGATTGCGGCCTTCTAGCCCAAGGAGGAGTCTGCATGCAGCCCCACGTGCCGCGCCGCACGGACCGCGCCGGAGGCGTGTCTGCCGTGGCGCTCGAGGAGGTGCGGCTCGCCGGCCGCGGAGGCCAAGGCGTGGTCACCGCCGGTGAGCTGCTCGGAGAGGCCGTGCTCAGCAGCGGCCGCCACGCACAGTCGCTGCCGACCTTCGGGCCGGAGCGCCGCGGCGCCCTCGCCCAATGCACGCTGCGCGTCTCGGACCAGCCGATCCTGCTCAAGTGCAGCAGCGCGCGGCCGAGCGTCGTCGTGTGCTTGGACCCGACGATCTGGCGCTACGCGCCGATCACGCTCGGCGTCCAGGAGGACGCGGTCGTCATCGTCAACACGACCCAGAGCCCGGCGAAGCTCGAGGAGGCCCTGCGCTCTGGACGCTTCCTGAGCGAGCTCACGCTCGAGCGCTTCACGGTCTACACGCTCGACGCGACGGGCATCGCCATGGAGGCGATCGGTCGTCCCATCTCCAACACGGCCATGCTCGGTGCGGTGGCGGCAGCCACGGACGTCATTGGCCTGGACGATGTCGAGACCGTGCTGCGCGCGCGCTTCGGGCCCGCCGGAGAGGCGAACGTCGTCGCTGCTCGCAGCGGCTTCGACGCCGTCGGGGGAGGGACCATCTGATGGGTCTCGAACGCTACGAAGAGTTCGTCAAGCGCTCCAAGAGCACACTCGTCTACGACCCGGGCTGGTCGTGTGACAACCTCACGGGAGCGTGGCGCTCGATGCGTCCCGTCATGGACGCCGGCCGCTGCAACCAGTGCGGCCTCTGCTGGATGTACTGCCCTGAGGGCTGCATCTCCCATGGCAACATCGTCATCGACTACGACTACTGCAAGGGCTGTGGGATCTGTGCCGTCGAGTGCAAGCGCGGTGCGCTGCGCATGGAACGGGAGCCCGAATGAGCACGCGCTTCTGGAACGGCAACATGGCCGCCGCCCGCGCCGCACAGCGCGCGCGCGTCCAGCTCGTCGCCGCCTACCCGATCACGCCGCAGACGCACACGGTCGAGTATCTCTCCCAGTTCGTCGCCGACGGCGAGCTGGACGCGAGCATGATCAAGGTCGAGTCCGAGCACTCTGCGCTCTCGGCGTGCTGCGGCGGCTCCGCGGTGGGGGCGCGTTCCTTCACCGCCTCGTGCTCGCAGGGCCTGCAGCTGATGAGCGAGGTGATGTACTTCGCTTCCGGCATGCGCTTCCCGATCGTGATGGCGATCGCCAACCGCACGCTCTCGGCGCCTGTGAACATCTGGCCCGACCACCAGGACACGCTCGTCAATCGCGACAGCGGCTGGCTGCAGCTGTACGCGACGAACGTGCAGGAGATCTACGACCTCACGCTGCTCGCCTTCCGCGTGGCGGAGCACGTGGACATCTCGCTTCCGGCTCTCGTCGCCTACGACGGCTTCATCCTGTCGCATGCCAACGAGCCCGTGCAGGAGATCACGCAGGAGCAGGCGGACGCGCTGCTGCCGCCCCCCGGCGTCACCGAGCGTCCGATCCTGGATCCAGCGGCGCCTGTGCAGTTCGGCGAAGTGCTCTTCCCCGAGTGGTACCCGGACTACGAGTACAAGAAGCACATGGCCGTGAAGGACGCCCTCGCCGTGATCGAGGAGGCCTTCGACGAGTTCGCCGAGGCTACCGGGCGCCGCTACGCGCCGCTCGAGGCCGACGGCTGCGAGGGGGCGGAGGTCGTCCTGCTCGGCATGGGCTCGATGATGCAGACCGCGCGCATGGCCGTCGACGACCTGCGCGCCCAGGGGCGGCGCGTCGGGCTGCTGACCATGCGCTCGTTCCGGCCGTTCCCTGAGGAGGCGCTCAAGGCGGCCATGGCCGGCGTGGACACCCTGATCGTGCTCGACCGCGATATCGGCTACGGCACGGCCGGCATGGTGTACCCCGACGTGACGCGCACGCTGTATCACGCGGACGATCGCCCGCGCGCGCTGAACTGCGTCATCGGGCTGGGCGGCAAGGACATCACGCCGCAGACGATCCTGCGCTGCGTCGAGATCGCCGGCGAGGACCACGGCGATCAGACGGTCTTCTGGCCCGACGCGCGCGGACCGGCCGAGGGCATCCCGTGGACGGGCGAGGTCGCACCCGCCGGGGCGGGGAGGTAGCCATGGCAGTCAAGCTGAACGAAGTTCCGGCGGTCGAGCATCTCTCCGGCGGCAACCTCGCCTGCGCGGGCTGCCCCGAGACGCTGGCCTTCCGCCACGTGCTCAAGGCGCTGGGTGACAACACGATCGTCATCAACGCCACGGGCTGTCTGGCCGTGGTCATGCAGATGGCCGTGCCGAAGGTGCCGCACTTCCACGTGTTGCTCGAGAACGCGCCGGCGGTCATCTCGGGCATCGACGGCGCGCTCGAGACGCTCGGTAGGCGCGAGGGCGTCAACCTGCTCGTCGTCGCGGGCGATGGGGGCACCGCTGATATCGGCTTCTCATCGCTGTCGAGCGCGGTCGAGCGTGGGCAGGACTTCATCTACGTGTGCTTCGACAACGAGTGCTACATGAACACAGGCGGGCAGCGC
This sequence comes from Planctomycetota bacterium, assembly GCA_024639415.1. Lineage (GTDB taxonomy): Bacteria > Planctomycetota > PLA2 > PLA2 > JAEUHO01 > JAHEIK01. Next base: position 3,769 of record JAHEIK010000012.1, on the reverse strand, counting down.
AGCGGCACCACGCCGCACGGTGCGCGCACCTCGACGACGCCGGTCGGTCGGGTGACGAAGGGTGAGGACCGCGCACCGGCCTTGCGCAAGGACATGGTCGAGATCCTCGCGGCGCACCGCATCCCGTACGTCGCCTCGACGTCCGTGGCCTACCCGCTGGACCTGATGGAGCGCGTGCAGAAGGCCGCACAGGTTCGCGGCCCGTCCTACATCCACTGCCACTCGCCGTGTCCGACGGGGTGGGGGATGAAGGCCGAGGAGACGATCACGGCCGCTCGACTCGCCGTCGAGACGGGCAGCGTCGTGATGTACGAGATCGAGAACGGCGTGCGGCGTGTCACGCGCAAGGTCCCGCGGCGCAAGCCGGTGGACGCGTACCTGGCGATGCAGTCGCGCTTCAAGCACGTGACGAAGGATCCCGAGGCCCTGGCAGCCATGCAGACGCAGGTGGACCTGGGGTACGAGGAGTTGATGGCGCGGATGAGCCCCTAGGGGAGAGGAGAGCGCGATGAGTGAGGAACGGACCCCGGACGGCAAGGTTGGCTATCGCGTCCTCAAGGTGATGTGTCATCGGGTGGGCAAGCAGCTGTCGATCGACGAGCATGCGAAGTGCCCGTACTGCGATGGTGATCCAAAGCACATCAAGACGGCGAAGCACGAGGCGTTCTGCGACTTCAAGAAGGGGGAGGACCCGGTCTCGTTCGGCTTCCCCAAGGACAAGGGGCATTACAAGTCGTAGCCGCGGAGCGGCGACGTCCCCGTAAACGTCCCCGGGCCACGTGGCCGTTGCCCGTCTTCCTACCCAACGCGCTGTTGCTCGGTCGTGCCCGGTAGGGGCGGGCTGCATGCCCGCCCGAGGGCCTGCTCCCGAGTCCGGACCTAACCCGTAGGGGTGGCCCACGTGGCCACCCCCTCGGTACCCCGCCGCGAGCGCGCCACGGCGCCCCCATGTCGCCGCGCATGCGGCCGCCACGCATACACGCGGGCGTTTGGTCCACCGTGGACCGTGGGCGGGCACTTCGGCCCGCCCCTACGTGGTAAGTCCGGATTGGAGAGGCCCGCCCTCGGGCGACCACCGCGCGTTGACCCTTCGACAGGCTCAGGGTCTCGCGCCGGGGTCGCCCCTACGGCAACCCCGTCGCCGGGATCGAGATCAGTCCTGTCCGCAGGCCTCCGGCCCGCCGGGGAGCGCTCACCCGCCGCCGCGGGCGACGTCGCAGTCTGCGCCCGGGCCGCTGAGCGACGTGCCGCCGACAGCGAACGTCGAGAACTGCTTCTCGACGGTCTTGCTGCCGCACTCGGGGCAGGCGACGACGGTCGATGCGTAGACCAGCGCTTCGAAGCGCTCCTGGCATGACTCGCAGCGGTATTCGTAGATGGGCATGACGGGGAGATTCTACGTCACGAGTCAGCCGTGCGCGTGCCGGGGCCGGGGGGCTCCACGCTCTCCTCGGTGGCTTCCCGCCCGACGTCGAAGGCCCTGGGCGTCTCGTCGGGCTATGGAACCTGGGCGTGTTCCTCCTGTTCGGCCCGATCGTGGGCATCGTTGCGGTGTTTGCATTGCGCCGGGCGTGGCCCATGTTGATCGCGCAACTCGCCGGCCCCCTCGCGTTCGTGTTCTTCGCGTAGGGGCATCGCGAGGGGCGCCGTAGGCGGCCGGAGTCGTTGCCCGGCCCGCGCGTCATTGTGGGCGCCTTGCGAGGTCGGACGGGCCGGGCAACCACTCACCCTTCGCAAGCTCCGGGTTCGGGATGCCCCTACAGGTCCAGCGGCGCCTATCGCGGCTTGGCCGCAGCCGCGATGGCGGCGTACGCGTCGAGCTTGCCGTGGCCCCAGACGGCGTTCGGGACGTTGCCCGTGTGCTTGTCGCGCGTCGCGCTCTCCTGCAGGATCCGCTTCACCTTGGCCGCGGAGAGCTTCGGATCCGCCTCGAGCATCAACGCGACGACGCCCGCCGTGAACGCGGCAGCCGCCGTCGTGCCACTCGACAGCCCGTAGAGTCCGCCGTCGTTCGAGATCAGGTTGCGCCGCGCCTTGGCCCAGTCACCGCCTGCCGCGTAGGCCGTGACGATGCGGTCGGCCGGCGCGCACAGCGTCACGCCGTGGCGGCCGTCCGCCGTCGGGCCCACACCGCTGCCGAGCCAGATCTCGCCGGGCTTGCCCTCGCCCATCTGCGCCAGCGCACGCCCCGCGTGGCTGCGCCACTCGTTGCGCAGGATGTAGCAGCCCGCCACGATGGCGCTGCGCGCCGACGCGCCGTCCCACAGGCTGCCCGGCACCTGGTGCTTCAGGAACTTGTTGAACGGCTCGTGCATCGGGTTCTCGGGATTGGGCCCGATGAATGCGTCGAAGCGGCCGCCTTGCACCTTCGCGCCGTGCAGCGTGATCTCGTAGCGGCCTGGCTGCCCGATCAGGTCCACACGGATCTGTCGCTTGCCGCCCAGCGTGAGGATCTGGTTGCGCGACGAGGCGAGGTGGTAGTACTGGAACCAGTTGCCGTACTCCGACTTGCCTGTCTTGGGCGCCTTGAAGGGCCCCGCGTCGTCCTTCGGGGTCTTGATCGAGACGTCGAAGCGGTCCGTGCCCGGATACCAGATGTCGACGATCACCTCGCCGTAGGACTCCTTCTTGATCGGGAGCACCACGCGGCCGCCTTGGGTCACGCGACCGCTCGCGCGGTTCTTGCGGTCGCCCTTGTCGCTGGAGCCTGTGACGAACACGCGGCCGGGAACGTCCGGTCCCGTCAGCTCGTCGATGACGCGGCAGAGCTTGCTGCCGCCGTCCGTCGGACCGCCCAGCTGACCGAAGTTCATCAGCATCACGAGCGGCCGGCCGACCTGCTTCGCTTCCGCGATGCAGAAGTGCATGGCCACGCGCAGTCGGCGCAGGTCGAACCAGACGTCCTTGCCGGCGTCGGTGATCTCGCGCTCGTCCCCCTCGGCGATCTTCGCGATCTCCTCCGGCGGCGGGTCGAGCTTGAGGCGCACGACCAGCAGTTGCGCGTTCGGCGCGACGCCGCGGTAGCGGCCGTCCTTGCTGCCGCCGCCGCCTCCGCACGCGAGCCCCGCGCTGGCCGTCCCGCGCCCCTCGAGGTCGACGATGGGGGGCTTGGTCCCCGCCTTCAGCGCCTTGTCGATCGCAGCCTTGCGGTGGATCGTCCCGACGCCCCAGGGGTTGTCTTCGGCCTTGGCGCCCGTGTCGTCCGTCAGATCGAGCACCGCGAGGATGCGCGACGTGCCGTCGGCGTTGCGCAGGCCCGGATGGGTCGCGTCCATGCCGCGGTCGATCACGCCGATCACGACGCCGCGGCCCGTCACGCCGAAGTCCGCGCGCGCCCGGTCCACGCCGGTCAGGCGCCGCGCCTCGTCCAGCGACTCCGCAGAGGGCGCGCCGATCAACAGGAGGGCGGCAGCCAGCCAGACGATGCGCACGGGCGCGAGTCTACCCGCCGACGCGCGGTGTCCGTCCGAGCGCTGCAGCCACGGCCTCGTCCTTGGCCGGGGCTTCCTCTTGCTGCGCGCCGCCCGGGCGCTCGCCCAGCAGCAGCGTCAGGACGGCGGCGCCCACGAGCAGGACACCCGCGACGACGAACGACCACGTGTAGCGGCCGGCGACGTCGCCCTCCGAGGCGACGAGCATCTGCGAGAGACGCGAGAGGATGAGTCCGCCCACGCCCCAGGCCGTGAACATCAGACCGTAGTTGGTGCCGAAGTTCTTGAGGCCGTAGCGGTCCTTGCAGATCGCCGGGAACAGCGCCAGGTTCGTGCCG
>JAHEIK010000239.1 GCA_024639415.1 Planctomycetota bacterium | reverse complement strand
GCGCATCCCCAAGGTGACGCTGCCCGACACCGACGAGCCGGGTGCCGTGCTGCGCTTCCTGCTGCTCGAGAACGTGCCGGGCGAGTTCCCGTACACGGCCGGCGTGTTCCCCTTCAAGCGTGTTGACGAGGATCCCAAGCGCCAGTTCGCAGGCGAGGGTACTCCCGCACGCACCAACAAGCGCTTCCACTACCTCAGCAGCGGCGCGCGCGCGACGCGCCTCTCCACGGCATTCGACTCGGTGACGCTGTATGGCGAGGACCCGCACCTGCGGCCGGACATCTACGGCAAGGTGGGGGAGAGCGGCGTGTCCATCTGCACGCTCGCGGACATGCGCATCCTCTACGGCGGCTTCGACCTCTGCAATCGCAACACGTCTGTGTCGATGACGATCAACGGCCCTGCGCCGATCATCCTGGCGATGTACCTCAACGGGGCGATCGACCAGCAGGTCGAGGGCTTCGCCGAAGAGCACGGCCGCCAGCCGACGCCCGAGGAGCACGATAGCATTCGCGACCGCACGCTCATGATGGTGCGCGGGACGGTGCAGGCCGACATCCTCAAGGAGGACCAGGCCCAGAACACCTGCATCTTCAGCACCGACTTCGCGCTGAAGATGATGGGCGACATCCAGAGCTACTTCATCCGCAAGAAGGTGCGCAACTACTACAGCGTGTCCATCAGCGGCTATCACATCGCGGAAGCCGGCGCGAACCCGATCAGCCAGTTGGCCTTCACGCTGGCCAACGGCTTCACGCTCGTCGAGTACTACCTCGCACGCGGCATGCACATCGACGACTTCGCGCCGAACCTGTCGTTCTTCTTCAGCAACGGCCTCGACCCCGAGTACACGGTCATCGGCCGTGTGGCGCGCCGCATCTGGTCGGTGGCCATGAGCCGACGCTACGGCGGCAACCGCCGCAGCCAGAAGCTGAAGTACCACGTCCAGACGAGCGGGCGCTCCCTGCACGCGCAGGAGATCCAGTTCAACGACATCCGCACGACCCTGCAGGCGCTGCTCGCCTTGCAGGACAACTGCAACTCGCTGCACACCAACGCCTACGACGAGGCGATCACCACGCCGACCGAGGAGAGCGTGCGGCGTGCGATGGCCGTCCAGTTGATCAACACGAGCGAGCTCGGCTGGCTCAAGAGCGAGAACGCGCTCCAGGGCAGCTTCTTCGTCGAGCACCTGACCGATCTCGTCGAGAACGCCGTGCTGGAGGAGTTCCTCAAGATCAACGATCGCGGCGGCGTCCTCGGTGCGATGGAGACGCAGTACCAGCGCGGCGAGATCCAGCAGCAGAGCCTCTATTACGAGCACCGCAAGCACGACGGCACGCTGCCGATCATCGGTGTGAACACCTTCCTGCCCGAGGACGCCGAGGACATGACGGCCGAGGTCGGCGAACTCACCCGCGCAACCGCGGAAGAGAAGCAGACCCAGCTTGATCACCTCGACGCGTTCCACCGCGAGAACGCCGAGCATGCCCCGGCCGCCCTCGCCCGCCTCAAGGAGGTGGCGCGCGCCGGTGGCAACGTCTTCGAGGAGTTGATGAGCACTGTGCGCCACGCCTCGCTCGGCCAGATCACCAACGCACTCTACGAAGTCGGCGGCAAGTACCGCCGCAACCTGTAGCGGCCCGCCCCCTCCACTCACCCTGAGAGCCCATGCCTCCCGAAACCCTCTCTGTCCTTGCCGCCGTCGCCGCCGTCAGCCTGCTGTCGGTGGTCGGTGCCGTCGTGCTGCTCGGGAAGGGCTGGGTACACAAGCTCCTGCCGCTCCTGATCGCGCTGGCCGCGGGAGCCCTGCTGGGCGACACCTTCCTCCACCTCTTGCCCCACGCCGTGGAAGAGGCCGGCAACAGGTTCACGCCGGGGATCGCCTACGGCGTGCTCGCCGGGTTGCTCGGCTTCTTCCTCATCGAGGGCGTGCTGCACTGGCACCACCACGGTGAAGATGTGCACGATCACGGGCCCGACGGCATCCACAGCTTCGGCTGGATGAACCTGCTCGGCGACGGTCTGCACAACCTCATCGACGGCATGCTCATCGCCGGCGCGTGGCTCGTCAGCCCCGAGGCGGGCATCGCGACGACCATCGCCGTGGCCCTGCACGAGATCCCGCAGGAGTTCGGCGACCTGGGTGTGCTGATCCACGCGGGCTTCTCGCCGCGCAAGGCGATTCTCTTCAACCTGCTGAGCGCCTTGATGGCCGTCGTGGGCGCCCTCTTCGTGCTGGTCACGTCGGGTGATCACGGCATCGCCCAGTTCCTCGTGCCCGTGGCGGCCGGTGGCTTCCTCTACATCGCCTGCGCGGACCTCGTCCCCGAGATGCGCAAGCGCTCGAAGGGCAAGGAGTTGCTCTCGACGGTCCTGGCCCTGGCCGTTGGCCTCGGCCTGATGGTGGCCGTGCACGAGGTCGGGCACTGCGGCCACGACCACGGCGGGCATGGTCACGAGGGTCACGACCACGGCACCGGCGGTGGCCACGATCACGATGGTGATGGGGACGACGACCACAAGGGCCACGACCACGACGGCGAAGACCACGACCACGACGACCACAAGGGTCACGATCACGACGGCGACGGCAAGAGGGACGACAAGGACGACGGCCACGGCCATAGCCACGACGGCAAGTAAGGATCACGCGCATGGCGGCACATGAGCACCTCGAGTTCGGCTGCGGACGTCGCAGCCTCGGCGGAGGGCTCGGCGGTCGCGCCCCCTTCGCCTTCCCCGGCACGGAGCGCCGCTACGCGCCGGACCGCAGCGTCGATATCCGGCACACGCGGCTCGAGATCGCCTTCGATCCCGAGGTGATCCAGATGAGCGCTGCGGCCACGCATCACTTCACCGCGCTCTCCGATGAGACCCGCGTCCTGCACCTGCATGCCGGGGAGTTGACGATCGAGTCCGTCACCGACGAGGGCGGCGACGCGCTGACGTTCCGCCAGGCGGGCGAGGACCTCCTCATCGATCTGCCGCGCGCGCTCGTCTTCGACGAACCCGGCGCCGTGACGGTCAACTACAGCGCCACGCCCCGGCGCGGCATCTACTTCATCCAGCCCGACGCCGGCTATCCCGACAAGGCCTACCAGGCCTGGACGCAGGGGCAGGACGAGGACAGCCGCTACTGGTTCCCGTGCTTCGATCACCCCGCCGAGAAGTTCTCGAGCGAGATCCTCGCGCGGGTACCCGCCAAGTACACGGCCGTGAGCAACGGTGCGCTCGAGAGCAAGACCGAGCACGAGGACGGCACCGTCACGTGGCACTGGAAGCAGGAGGCCGAGCACAGCGCCTACCTGGTGACCCTGTGCGTGGGGGAGTTCGACGAGATCGTGCTCGACCGTGAGCCGGTCCCGCTGACGGCGTACGTCCCCCCGGGGATGCGCCAGATCGCCGAGCGCGCCTTCGGCCGCACGCGGGCGATGGTCGATCACCTGGCGGAGCGCTTCGGCGTTCCGTACCCGTACGAGAAGTACGCCCAGGTGGTGGTCGAGGACTTCATCTTCGGCGGCATGGAGAACACGTCGGCCACCACCCTCATCGACCTCGTGCTCTACGACGACCGCGCGGCGCTCGACTTCGACATGGACGGCCTCGTCGTCCACGAGCTGGCCCACCAGTGGTGGGGCGACCTGCTCACCTGCCGTGAGTGGCCGCACGCCTGGCTGAACGAGGGCTTTGCCACGTTCACGCAGGTCATCTGGAAGGAGCATGCCGAGGGCGCTGACGAGGCCGCCTGGGAGCGCTACGGCCACGCCGCGACCTACCGCGCCGAGGACGGCGGCGAGTATCGCCGCGCCATCGTGGATCGGCGCTTCGAGGAGCCGATCGACCTCTTCGATCACCACCTCTACGAGAAGGGCGCGCTCGTCCTGCACATGCTGCGCAAGGAGCTCGGCACGGACGCGTTCTGGCGCGCCATCACCACGTACGCCGAGACCAATCGCGGCGGCAGCGTCGTGACGGAAGACCTGCGGGTCGCCATCGAAGCGGCCACGGGCCGCAACCTCGACTGGTTCCTCGATCAGTGGGTCTACCACGCAGGCCATCCCGAGCTCGCGGTGTCGTGGTCCTGGGACAAGGCCAAGGCCTTGCTCTCCGTCACCGTGAAGCAGACGCAGAAGACGGCCGAGGAGATGGTGGACGTGTTCCGGGCGAAGGTCGACGTCGCGGTCACGGGCGCCGATGGCTCCACTTCGACCCATGCCTTCGAGATGACGCGCCGCGACCACACCTTCCACGTGGCCTGTGCCGACGAGCCGGCGCGCGTCGAGGTGGATCCCCACGGCGACCTGCTCTCTGCGGTCAAGCTCGAGCAGCCGACCAAGGCGAGCCGCGCGACGCTGGCGAGCGACGCTCCGTTGATCGCGCGCATCCGGGCCGCCCACGCGCTGACGGACGAGCCGACGCAGGAGAACGTTGCTGCACTCGCGGCGCAGCTGCCGACGGCCTTCTGGGCGCTCGCGAGCGAGTGCGCCAAGGCGCTCGGTGCCATGCGCACGCCTGCGGCGCGTGACGTCTTGATCCACGCGCTTCAGAACTGCGAGCATCCCAAGGCCCGCCGGGGGATCGCCGCCGCGCTGGGCAGCTTCCGGCATGACGCGCAAGCGGGAACTGCCCTGCGCTCCTTGCTCGAAGCGGGCGACCCTTCGCTCTTCGTCGAGGCTGCGGCCGCGACGTCGCTGGGGCAGACGCGTGTCCCCGAGGCGAGGGCCGTGCTCGAGCAGGCGCTCGCCACCAAGGACGCCTGGGCCGAGACGATCCGCATCGGCATCGTGAATGGCCTGGCGGCGCTCGGCGACGAGGAGGTCGTGCCCGCGATCACCTCGTGCACCGTCTACGGCCGTCACCAGCGGCTGCGGGCGGCCGCCATCCGTGCGCTGGGCACGGTGGGCAAGCGCATGAGCCGCCGCGAGGCCATCCTGGAGACGTTGGCCGATCGCTGCGAGGAGTTCGACCTGCGCGTGGTCATCGCAGCGACCGCTGCTATGCGGACGATCGGCGATCCGCGCGGGATCCCGATCTTGGGCGGCGCCCCGGCCCGCCATCCGGACGGGCGCGTACGGCGCGAGGCGAAGGCCGCAGCCCTGCGCCTGGGCCGGAGCGGCGAGCGCCAGACGGAAGTCGCACGCCTGTCGGATGATGTAGAGTCCCTGCGCAAGCAGGGGGCGGCGCTGCTCGACCGCATGGAGAAGCTCGAAGCGCGCTTGGAGAACGGCACCACGAACGGCGATGGGTCTGCATCACGATCATCCTCCGCGTAGCCGCGAGCCTGCCACCGAGGGGGGGAGCGCCGCTGCGCAGACCAACCTGCGTGTCGCGCGCCTGAGCGTCATCACGGCCACGACCCTGGCCGTGCTGAAGCTCGGTGCTGTGGTCCTGACGGGATCGCTGGCCATTGCCGCCGCGCTGGCCGACAGCGTGATGGACATCATCGCGTCGAGCGTGAACTTCTTCGCCGTCCGCCTCGCCGGCCAACCGGCCGACGAGGAACATCGCTACGGCCACGGCAAGGCTGAGGGCATCGCGGGCATCGCGCAGGGCCTGCTCATTGCGTTCGTCGGCCTCTATCTCCTCGTCGAGGGTGCCAGCCGGCTCACCGCGCGCACCTACGAGATGGGCCACACGACGGTGGGCATCGTGGTCATGCTGATCTCGCTCGTGGCGAGCGCCTGGATCGGCTGGCTCCTCCTGCGCACAGGCAAGCGCACGGGCTCGGTCGCGCTGCAGGCCGACGCGGCGCACTACACCACCGACGTCTGGATGAACCTCGGCGTCCTCGGATCGCTGGTCGCCGTACGGCTCACTGGTGCGAGCTGGATCGACGGCGCGGTCGCATGCGTCGTGGCGGTCATCGTTCTGACCACCGCCTACCGTGTGCTGCGGCGCTCCGCCGACGAGCTGATGGACTCGAGCCTATCGGCGGACCAGCACGAGGAGATCCTCGCGACGATCGCCCGCGAGGTGCCGGAGGCGCAGGACGTGCACAACCTGCGTACGCGCAAGTCCGGTCCAGACGTGTTCGTCGACATGCACGTGGCGTTTGACCGCACCCTGAGCTTCCCCGAGGCGCATCGGCTCTCCGAGCGCGTCCAAGCGGCCGTCTCGCATGCGATCCCTGGCGCCCAGGTGCACGTCCACGCCGATCCGCATCCCTTCCTTCCGGAGGACGGCGTAGACTGAGGCCATGCGGCGACTCGCCCGGGCATGGTCCGTCCTTCTCCTCTGTCTTCTGGCC
>JAHEIK010000238.1 GCA_024639415.1 Planctomycetota bacterium | reverse complement strand
CTTCTACAACATGGGCCGCAACATCGACGAGCTCATGCGCAAGTTCAAGGCGAACCTCTACCTCGGCAAGAAGGCCGATGAGGGCTGCCCCGCCAAGTGGAAGGACGAGGGCGACGCCACGCTGACGCCCGGTCCGGAGATGGTCGGCCGCGTGCACGAGGCGCTCAACAAGTAGTCTCTTCTGCTCACACCAGCACTACGACGCCCCCGCCTTCCTCGTGAAGGCGGGGGCGTCTTCGTAGCGGTCGAGCGTCTACTTCGAGTTCGCAGCGGCCCGCGGCGCGGGCAGGCCCACGAGCTTCCATGGACCGTGCTTGCTCTGCAGGAGCTTGGCCAGGGCCGTGCCGGTCCAGCCCTGGGCGTCCTCGCCGAGCAGGGCGCGCAGCGCGCGGCGGAGTTCGCGCTGGGCCGGAACGTATCTCGGACTCAGCTTCGCGGCCTCTGCCGCATGCACCGCCGCGGCGCCGTGCTGGCCGTGCCGCCTGAGCACGCGTGCGACGCGCGTGGCCACCACGTGCGGCTTCTGCTTGCGCAGGACGGGGTTGGCCAACAGCCGCTTCAGGTCCACTGCGTTCGCGTCCTCAGCGACGACCGTGAAGCGTGCCGTGATCGGCTTGCGCTTGTCGCCGAACTCGAGGCCCCACATCACCTGGTCGCCGGTGCGCAGGACCTTCTGCACCGCAGCGGGGATGGGGGCGAGGCTCACCATGAGCTCGGGCTCGAAGCGCGCCCTGTGCAGCACTTTCTCGCCGCGGCGGATGACGAGGAACGCGTCGTTCTCGTAGCTCGGAGCGATCTGGATCGCGAGGCTGCGTGCATTGGCCGCGAGCGTGTGGCCGCGGGGCCACAGCAGCAGGGCCGGCGCCTCCGTGACGCCTCGGTGCGTCCCGATCTCGACGAAGGGCTCCAGTTCCTCACCGGTGAAGCGGTCCAGCAGCAGGAGGCGATCGAGCGTCGCGTCGACCACGAGCAGCTCGTCCGTCGCGACGATCAGTGTCATGCTGCGGACGTCGGTCGGCACGATCTCGACACCGGAGTCGAACAGCCCGGTGGCCTGATCCACGATCATGAGCGTGCGCGTGCTGCGATCGATGGCCAGGAGTTCGCCGCCCGTGCCGGCCCACGTCAGCGCTTCCACGCTGGACGGACCGTCGACGGCACCGCCGATCACCGTCGGTACGCCCGTCGCCACGTCGATCGAGAGCAGCTTGCGCGCCGTGTTGTCGTAGCCGAACAGCTGCCCGGGAGCGTTCGACGGGTCGAAGGCGAGTGCCTTGACGTCCACGCCGGCGAGCGCGCCCACGGCGCCCCGGCGCGTGAGCGTGCCGTCCTCCGCCAGCGCGTACAGGGTTCCGCCCGCAGCGTCGAGGGCATAGGACGTGGCCGTGTCTTCGTCGAAGGCGAGGCCTTCGATCTGCAGGCCGGTGCCGTCGGCGCGGACCTCGGCACGTCCGGCCGCGGCCTCGATGTCCAGCCACTGCTGGGTCGCACGATCGAAGCCGCGGAGCATGCCCGGATCCCGCGTGCGCGTGAGGGCGTGCACGGCGTCGAAGCCCAGACTCGTCGTCACCCGTTCGTACAGCGTGACGAGATCCCGGGCCTCCAGGTCGCTCGCGACGAGCTTGGTCGTCGCCGGCAGCCACGCGAGGCCTCCGATCGAGTCAAGCGGGGCCGGGGCGAGCACGTCGGCGGGAGCACCGAGCACGCGGGGAATCGACAGGACGGTGTGCGTGCCCGTCGCGGAGGCGAGCAGCCTGTCCTCCGCCGGGTCGTAGGTGAGGCCGTGCAGGCCCGTGACTCCGGTGAGCGAGGTGAAGACCGTAGCCGCGGCGCCGGCGGGGGTTATCTCCAAGACGTTCGATGAGCCGGTGTCGATCGCGTACAGCTTGCCGGCGGCGAAGGTCAGGGAGGCGAGTCCGAGCCACGGCGCCGGTCCCTGCATCACGGTTCCGGCGGGCTGCACATCCCCGCTACTTGGCTGCACTGTGAAGAGCGCACCCGTGGTGCGCGACAGGACATGCAGCGTGCCGGTCGTCGGATCGAATGCCAAGCCCTCGAGCCCGGCGTCCTGGACCTGCGCCAGCGGCTGACGCCAGCGGCTCTCCGGATCGATGCGCACGATCAGACCGAACTGCGTGTCGACGCCATAGAGCACTTCGCCGGCCGCGTCGTACGCGAGGCCCTTGATGTGATCCCATTCGATCCACGTACCCTCCGCGTCCACGCGGTGCAGCTTGTCGTCAACTCCGACGCCGAAGAAGACCTGGGGCCCCGGCGCGTACCCGAGGCCGCGCAGCGGGCCGACGGCGAGGGTCAGACGCTGCCGCGCAGCGCCCGTGGCCGGGTCGATGACGAGCAGATCGCCCCGGCCCGCATCGACGCCGAGCAGCGTGTCCGTCGGCGTGTGGCTGGCGAGAGCATGGACTTCATTGCCCAGAACGCCGAGCGAGCCCACCAGCGTCGGCAGCCCGCTGGCCGGATGGATCCGTAGGAGGACGTCGGATGCCGAGTCGACGGCGTAGAGCTTGCGCTCGGCGCCCTCGCCATGGAACGCAAGCGCTTCGATCTCCCGGTAGCCCGTGATCGTGCCGCGCGTCACGACGCTTCCGTCCGCCGGATCGAGGGCGAGCAACTCGTCGTCCGCTCCCGCGTCGCCATCAGCCACGGCGAGGAGGGTGTCGTTCGCTGCGTCGAAGGTCAGTGCGCGCACGGCGCCCGCCTCGAAGCTGCCGACGGCTTGCCACTGCGTCGTGCCCAGCGTGAGGCTGATCACTTCGTTCCGTGCCGCGCGCACGGCATACAGCGTGTCCGATTGCGGATCGACGGCCAGGCCGTGGACATCCTCGCAACCCCCGATCGGCTCGACCACGGGCAGCAGCGGCACGGCGGGAGCGGCAGGCGGCGGTGCCGTCGGCGGCGGATCCGTCGGCGGCGGCTCGGTGGGCGGGGGCTCCGTCGGAGGCGGATCCACGGGCGGAGGCGTTGCAGGAGGCGGTGTCGTCGTCGGCGGAGGATCGCTCGGCGGCTCCGAGGGCGGCGGCGCAGGAGGCACCGTGTACACGACGGGCTCTTCACCCGCCCCGCTCGATCCACCACCGCCGCCGCCGCCCCCGCAGGCTCCCAGCGCGAGCAGGCCTGTCGTCAGCAAGGGAACGAAGAACGTGGTGGTCAGTCGTTGCAGGCGCATTCGGGCTCCTCCGCGGCGGCACGCGCTGCGCAGTGCGTACACATCGCGTCTACGTCGGTGAGCGGGAGGTAGGTCGGGCCCGTTTCCCAGGGCGTTCACACTTCGCTTACGCAGGTCCGCCCAGGCGCCGGATCGTTCGGCGACCCAGGGCTTCGAACGCCGTGTCCCCGCGCTCTGCAGCCCAGGCAACCGAGCTGACGGCGTGGATCAGCACGGCGAGACGGATCTGGGCGCGCTCCGCACGGCCGAGCGGCCGGCCGTAGCCGGCGAAGAAGGCGTCGCGCAGCCCCGGCCGCGCAGGCCAGACGTCGAACTCCATGCGCGTCACGTCGGCCAACCACACGTCCCCCTGCGCGCGCTCCCAGTCGAAGACGCTGAGCGTCCCATCTGGGGCGACGACCCAGTTGCGCGGGGAGTAGTCACGGTGTGCGCAGACGAAGCGCGCGCCGACGAACGGTCGGCCTTCGTCGAGGAGGCCCAGGAGCCAGTCGGCCGTCGCCGAGCCGACCGCTTCGGCATGCTCGATGACGTACGTGTCGATCATCGCGCGCATGTGGTCGACGGGATCCGGGGCCTGGCCGTCGAGCGCGAGTCCGTGCAGGGCGCGCAGGAAGCGTCCCGCGGTGCGGTGGGCGCCCTCGCACGCGCGGCCGGGCGGCAGATCCTGCACGAGCGTCGTCTCGGCGAGCGACGTCAGGACGAGTGCCCCCAGGCGCCCGCTGCGCGCGAGGACCTCCGGGAGGTGCACGCCGGGCACGCCGCGCAACTGCGGAGCCCAGTCGCGGTAGGCCCTGTCTTCGCGCTCGAAGAGCTTGCGCGACTCGGGCTGCTTGAGGAAGCACGCGCCTCCTTGGCGCGGCGTCAGACGCCAGACGATGGAGAGGCGGCCCACCCCGCGCGAGACATCGTCGATGCGCACGTCGCTGCCGAGGGCTTCGTGCGCCAGCGCCCGCAGCGGTTCGTTGGCGGGCGCGTCCGGCGAACTCGTCCGCGGCGCGCTCACACGCCGCCCGGATGCTCCTTGCGCCACGCGGCGTGCTCCGCGAGGAGTGCCGCGATGTCGCGCGCGTCCTTCCTGTGCACGAAGAGCATCAGCGGGAACAGCAGGAGCAGCAGCCAGGCCACCGAGAACTCGCCGTGCACCGCGCTCAAGGCCGTGAGCCCCAGCGCGATCACGAGATCGAGCAGCAGCAGCGGCAAGATCCAGCGCGCGGGATGGACCCGCGCGCCGCGGACGCCGCCGAGCGCCATCAGGTCCACGAGCAGCAGGCCGGCGATCAACGGGTCGCGCCACGTGGCGAGGAAGCCGCCCGGCTTCAGGAGGACGATGGCGACGATGCCGAGGATCGCGCCGAGCAGATGCGTGAGATAGGCGGAGCGCAGTCCCTGTACCGTGCCGCGCACCTGCAGGAGGAGGGCCTCCCGCGTGGCCGGATCCTCGATCTGCTGCCGGTAGCGGGAGTACTCGCCCGGGGCGCTCGCCTGCGGCTCGTCGTCGGTCGTGCTCACGCCTGCGCGTAGGCGTCGATGACCGCGGCGAAGTCCTCGCGCAGCCGGGCCCACTCCATCTGGAGCCACGGGGAGTAGGAGGTGCTGTCGTCCCGGAGCGCCGCGTCGAGTTCTTCGACGGAGACCCAGCGGACGGCGGCGATCTCGTTCTCGTTCGTCACCACGTCGCCCTGGGCGCGCCCCAGGAAGACGGAGCACGTCTCGTGCTCGCTGCCCTTGTCCTCGAAGCGAGCGTGGTACGTGAACGTGTACACGTACTCGAGCTCGGCAGCGAGCCCCAGCTCTTCGTGGACGCGGCGCTTGGCGGCCTCGGCCTCGGTCTCGCCACGGCGCGGGTGGGAGCAGCAGGAGTTGGACCAGAACAGGGGCCACAGCGGCTTGGCGGCGCTGCGTTGCTGGAGCAGTATGCGTCCTTGTTCGTCGAAGAGGAAGACGGAGAAGGCGCGATGCAGGATGCCGTCGCCCGCGTGGACATCAGCCTTGGCGCGGTAGCCGACGACGTTGTTGTCCTCGTCGACGAGAATCAGCGGCTCGTCGTCGAACGAGACGCGTCTGGTGCGAGACGGTTCCACGCTAGGCGCCCCCGCCGTCCTCACCGAGGTGGGTGATGAAAGCCCGGTAGCGCGCGGCGCGCATGGCCTGCACGATGCGCTCGGGATCTTCCGGCGCCAGCGCGATGACCGCGCCGCCGCCCCCCGCGCCGGTGAGCTTCGCGCCGAGGGCGCCGTGGTGGCGCGCGATCTCGACCAGCTCCTCGAGCTCGTGGGTCGAGACCTGAAGCGCATTCAGCAGGCCATGGCAGAGGTTCATGCAGCGGCCGAGGTCTTCGAGGTTGCCGTTCTCGAGCTCCTCGGCGGCTTGCAGCGTGAGCACGTCGACCTCGTCGAACAGGCGCTCGTAGGCCTTCGGCGTCTTCTCGCGTGCCTGCGCCACCCGCGCAACCATGGCCGCGGTCAGGCCCTCGTGGCGCGAGAGGCCGACGACGACAGGTGTGTCGCGTCCGACCTTCACCTCGCGGATCACCGGGCCATCCTCCGTACGCCGGAACAGGATGGGGCGGCCGTAGGTCGCGACGGAGTTGTCGATGCCCGAGGCCCGGCCGTGGGCATGCTGCTCGGACCCGAACGCGAGGTCGTTCACCTGGTCGTCGGTGAGGCCGAGGTCGTAGCGGTCGTCCAGGGCGCGGATGACGGCGACGGCGAGCGCGGCCGAGCCCCCCAGGCCCATCGCGCGCGGGACGCTGCTCCGCAGGTGGATGCGCAGCGCGCGCGTCTCGAGTCCCACCTCGCGCAGGATCAGCTGTAGGGACTCCTCCAGCGAGTTGCGTGGCTCGGCGCCCTGGATCATCCGCTCGCTCACGTTCCACTGCGGGATGAGGATCTCGACGCCGCTGTCGCCGTCGTCGATCACCGCGCGCATCGCGACGTTCACGGGCGCAGCGAGGGCGTGGCGTCCGTACACGACGGCGTGCTCGCCGAGCAGGATGATCTTGCCGTTGCCCTGGCCGCGGCCGCCGCCGGCAGGTACGTCGAGGTCGGGCCCCTGCGCGCGGACC